>JAEYTJ010000331.1 GCA_023434095.1 Pseudomonadota bacterium
GGTCCTGGGTGGAGAAGATGTTGCAGGAGACCCAGCGCACATCGGCGCCGAGTGCCTTCAGCGTCTCGATCAGCACCGCCGTCTGGATGGTCATGTGCAGCGAGCCGGCGATCCGTGCGCCCTTGAGCGGCTGCGCGGGGCCATACTCGGCGCGGATGGCCATCAGGCCCGGCATTTCGGCTTCGGCGAGGTCGATTTCCTTGCGGCCGAAATCGGCGAGGCCGATGTCCCTAACGATGTAGTCGGTGGCAATGGCCATGATGCGGTTCCCTGCTGCCTGACGCAAAGCGACGTGAATGAGTTGGCCGGGTGATAGCAGCCATGCCCCGCAATTACAATAACGATATAAAGATGTCTTTATATGACACGCCCGACCGAAGGCCCGCCTCGCCGTGGCTTCACTCGCCTTCGCCGAAGCGGTCGCCGACCAGCGTCTCCAGCGCGTCGATCGCCGCCTGCGCCTGCGGCCCGGTCGCCTCCACCAGGATGGTGGTGCCGGGCGCCGCGGCCAGCATCATCAGCCCCATGATGGAGGTGCCCCCGACCGTCTCGCCGGCGCGGGTGACGCGCACGTCGGCGTCGAAGCGCTCCACCGTCTGCACGAACTTGGCCGAGGCCCGCGCGTGCAGGCCGCGCTTATTGACGATGGCGAGCTCGCGCCGCAGCGCGTCGGTGGCCGCGTTCATTTGCCGGCCAGGACGCGGCTGGCGATGTTGATGTATTTGCGCCCGGCCTCCTGGGCCTGCGCCACCGCCTCTTCCATCGGCACCTCGCCGCGCACGGTGGCGAGCTTGACCAGCATCGGCAGGTTGATGCCGGCCACCACCTCGATATCCGGGGAGGTCATCACCGAAATGGCGAGGTTGGAGGGCGTGCCGCCGAACATGTCGGTGAGGATCACCACGCCGCCACCCGTGTTCACCGTCGCCACCGCGTCGACAATGTCCTGCCGCCGCCGCTCGATGTCATCGTCCGGCTCGATAGTGATCGACTCGATCTGGGATTGCTTGCCCATCACATGTTCGAGCGCGGCGCGGAATTCGCTGGCAAGGCGTCCGTGCGTTACGAGTACGAGACCTATCATCTTGCTCCGCCGCACGCCGGTTCGGCGCGACTGCAATGCTTACTGCCGGAGGCATCGGAATAGGATCGCCCGCCGCCCCCTCTGCGGGGCGCACATCATCGTTGCGCTGCACATGAATGGCAAGTACCGCTGGGGAAAATCCGCATCAGTGCCCGGGCGTCCTGTTTCACCCGTCACCGTGCCTATTCCGGCCCCGGCGCGGTGAGGAGGAGCGCCAGCACCTGCTGCATCCCGTCGCCGCCTGCAAACAAAGGCAGGCGCTCGATTTCGAGCCCCTGGATCACCACCCGCCGCGCGGATGGCTCCGGCAGCCGGGCCGCATCCTCGGCACCGAGATCGACCACGAGGTCGATTGCCGTCTCGGCGACAAAGGGCAGGCGCCGCAGCCCGACGCTGCGCACCTCGATCAGTCCGGCGAGGTTGTGCGGCGCGGCACCGAACAGCCGGCCGGCGCGCCGCGTCAGAAGCACACGGTCGTCCGCGACCAATTCCGCCGGCGGCGCCAGCCCGCCCCGCCCGGCGAGGATGAGCGCGAAGGCGAGGCGCGACTTTCCCGCTCCAGAAGCACCCCGGATCAGGACGCCCCGGTCGCCGACGCGGACGCAGGAGGCATGCACCGTGGGAGAAATGGCCGCCGCGTCCTGGCCTGCCTGCGTCATCGCGCCGCCCGCTCAGTTTGCCGGCAGGCGGACGATGAAGCGGGCGCCGCCGAACGCCTTCGGGGCGGGCGGCACCGGCTCCTCCGCGGCACGGGCGTCCTCTGTGACCGCTGCCTTGGCCTTGGCGCGCGACGCCCTCGGCTTCTTCGGCGCCGGCTCGGCCGGGCGGGCCTCCGTCGGGCGGTTTTCGGCCCAGATGCGGCCGCCATGGGCCTCGACGATCTGGCGCGAGATCGACAGGCCGAGGCCGGAGTTCTGGCCGAAGCCCTGCTCCTCCGGCCGGTCGGTATAGAAGCGCTCGAAGATCCGGCCCAGCGCGTGCGGTGGAATCCCCGGCCCGTCATCGTCGACGAGGATTTCCACCGTGTCGCGGTTGCGCCGGCAGGTGACGCGCACCTCCCCGCCCTTGGCGGAGAAGGAGCGGGCATTGTCGATCAGGTTGTTGATCACCTGGCCCAGCCGTGAGTCATGGCCGGAAATGACGTAATCGACGCCCGCCCCCGGCGGCGGCTCGAAAGCGAGGCTCACCCGTACCCCGTCGCCGCGCACCACGTCATTGTGCACGCCGGTGACGGTGCCGAGCAGGCGCACGAGGTCCACCGGTTCGGATTCCTGCCGCTGCAGCTCGGCATCAAGGCGGGAGGCGTCGGAAATGTCGGTGATCAGGCGGTCGAGCCGCTTCACATCGTGCTGGATGACCTCCAGCAGCCGGCCGCGCGACGTGTCGGACTTCGCCAGCGGCAGCGTCTCCACAGCGGAACGCAGCGAGGTGAGCGGGTTCTTCAATTCGTGCGAGACATCGGCGGCGAAGCTCTCGATCGCCTCGATGCGCGAATAGAGCGCGTCGGTCATGTCGCGCAGCGCGCCGGAGAGATGGCCGATCTCGTCGGAACGGCTGGTAAAATCGGGAATCTCCACCCGCGAGCGGGTGCGCCGGCGGACCCGCTCGGCGGCGTCGGCAAGCTTGCGCACCGGCCCGGCAATGGTGCTGGCGAGCAGCAGCGAGAGCACCACCATGACAGCCATGGCGACGAGGAACACCCGCACGATGACGAGGCGCTCCGCCGCCACCGCCTCGTCGATCTCGCCGCCCTGGGTGGAAAGCAGCAGCGCGCCGAGAATGGCGCGGAAACGCTGCACCGGCACGGCGACCGAGACGATCACCTGCCCGCGTTCGTTCACCTGCACCGCGCTGGCCTTCTTGCCCTGCAGCGCCTCCATCACCGCCGGGTAGCCCTTGCCATTATTGGGGCCGAGTTCACGGTAGAGCGGCAGGTCGCCGCGCTCGAACCAGAACTTCATGCTGTTCCAGCCGCGCTCCATCCAGTTCGGCTTCGGCGTGGTGGGGGCGGGCATGTCGAAGCGGAGGATTTCGCCGCGCGCATAGAGCGAGCGGGAATCGACCAGCAGCGCGCCGTCGCGGTCATAGATTCGGGCGCGTGTGCCTGTCGGCTCGACCAGCCGCTTGAGCACGGGCGCGACGCGCTCGGGGTTGATCGGAAATTCGAGCGGGGCGAAGCCCTCCTCGCCCGGGCCGTAGCTCTCGCCGGCCTTCAGCTCCAGCAGCCGATCGGGGTCGATGGTGATCGCGTTGGTCTCGACCTGCGCGGAGGCGGCGATGGCGCTGGCGATGATCTCGCCCTGCACCAGCAGGCTCTGCACCCGCGCGTCGATCAGCCCGGCGCGGAACTCGGAGAGATAGAGGATGCCCGACACCAGCACGCACATGCCGGCCAGGTTGAGCAGCACGATGCGGCGGGTGAGGCTGGAAAAGCTCTTGAAGGCGACGAAGTTGCGCGCCCGGCGCAAGGCGCCGAGCAGGCCCGCCCGCCCATCGGCGCGGGACGTCTCCGTCGGCTCCCCGTCCTCGACCGCCGCGTGTCCGGCGCCGTTCCGGGTCAGTTCCGGATCGAGCAAGGGCTCGCTACTCCTTGAAGCGATAGCCGACGCCGTACAGCGTCTCGATCATCTCGAAATTGTCGTCCGCCACCTTGAACTTCTTGCGCAGCCGCTTGATGTGGCTGTCGATGGTGCGGTCGTCGACATAGACCTGGTCGTCATAGGCCGCGTCCATCAGCGCGTTGCGGCTCTTCACCACGCCGGGGCGGGTGGCGAGCGCCTGCAGGATGAGGAACTCGGTGACGGTGAGGGTGACGTTCTCGCCCTTCCAGGTGCAGGTGTGGCGCTCGGGGTCCATGCGCAGCAGGCCGCGCTCCAGCACCTTGGCACTGTCGGTCTCGCGCGGCAGCGTCCCATCCTTGGGCGCGAAGCGGCGCAGCACTGCCTTCACCCGCTCCACCAGCAGGCGCTGGGAGAACGGCTTCTTGATGAAGTCGTCGGCCCCCATCTTCAGGCCGAACAGTTCGTCGATCTCGTCATCCTTGGAGGTGAGGAAGATCACCGGCATGTCGCTCTTCTGGCGCAGGCGCCGCAGCAGCTCCATGCCGTCCATGCGCGGCATCTTGATGTCGAAGATGGCGAGGTCGGGCGGGTTGGTCTTGAAGCCGTCAAGGGCGGTGGCGCCGTCGGTATACGTCTGGATACGATAGCCCTCCGACTCCAGGGCGATGGAGACGGAGGTAAGAATGTTGCGATCGTCGTCGACGAGAGCGATGGTCGGCATCTGCGCACTTTCCTGTTCGGCGGCGGTACACGGTGGGGTGAACCCCGCCGGCGTGGCCACAATGTGACACGCAAACTGATTCAGCGGAAATTAGCGCGTTTCGTCCCCGGCCGCCAATCATCGCCGGCCGGGTTGACGGCGGGCGCCGCCGCGCACACCTCTAAAGCCAAACAGGGCGGAGCTTTTCCATATGCCGGCAACCTCGACCACGTCAGACACCTTCGATGCGGCCCTGGCCGTGAAGCGGCTCATCCGCGAGAGCCAGACCGCGGCGCTCGCCACCCTCGACGCCGATGGAGGTCCCTATGCCTCGCTGGTGCAGCTCGCTACCCTGCCGGACGGCGCGCCGCTGCTGCTGCTCTCCCAGCTCGCCCGCCACACGGCCAACCTGCAGCGCGACGCCCGCGTGTCGCTCCTGGTCGACGAGCAGCGGGCGGGCGACGAGTTGCAGGGCGCCCGCGCCGGGCTGAAGGGACGCATCGCGGCGCTCACCGATCCGGAGCAGATCGCCACCGCCCGCCGCCGCTTTCTGGCGCGGCACCCGGACGCGGCGGGGTTCGCCGGCTTCAGCGATTTCGCCTTCTACCGGATCGAGGTGGAGAGCGCGCATCTCGTGGCCGGCTTCGGGCGCATCAAGGACGTGGACGGGGCGGCCCTGGCCACCCGCATCGATGACGCTGCCGGCGTGCTGGCGGCGGAGGAAGGCGCGGTGGCGCATATGAACGCCGATCATGCCGACGCCATCCAGCTCTATGCGCTTCACCTCATCGGCACCGGGCCCGGACACTGGAAGCTGGCCGGTGTCGACCCCGAAGGTTGCGACCTTATGGACGGCACCCAGGTGCGCCGGCTCGACTTCGGCCAGCGCGTCACCACGGCGCAGGAAATGCGCGCGGCGCTGGTCGAGCGCGCCCACGCTGCCCGTGCGGCAGCCGTTCAATAATACCGAAATCGGCGCATAATCCCCGCTTTAGCCACATAATAGACCCGGAATTTCGCGCAAAACGCCCCTTTGGGCTCCCATGGTCCCGCCTCCTGTCATGCGTAGGAGGAGCCGACCGTGAAGCAAACCGGCACGCAGACCGACCACCCCGGCCTTGAGGGGCTCGATCCCGCCGGCACCGGCCGGGTGTTCTGGAATCTCGGCACCGCCGCCCTGGGCGAGCGGGCGGTGGCGCGCGGCGAGGTGCGGCTGTCGGATGCCGGCGCGCTGGTCGTGACGACTGCGGCATCGGCCGACCGCCCCCTCGGCCTCGCGCGCGTCGACGACGAGGCGGACAGCTCCGAGACATCGCCGGAACCCATCCCCGCCGGGCAGCGTCGCGGCGCGGCGGATGCGGCCGCGTTGACGCGTGCGCAGTTCGAGGCGTTGAAGGCCGATCTGCTCGCCTATGTCGGCCGCCGGACCCTCTTCGGGCAGGATGTGTCCGTCGACGCCGGGCCGGCGGGGGACATGGCGGTGCGCCTGCTGTCCGACCAGGCATGGCATGCGCTGCTGATCCGCCATCTGATGCGCCCGCGCGCGGCAGGCGGGGCGGTGGCGCCCCGCTTCACCGTGCTGTGCGCGCCGGGCTTCCGCCCAATCCCCAAGACCCATGGCGCGGCGGCGGAGGGTGGTGTCGTCGCGCTGGACCTCGCCAACGACCTGGCGCTGGTTGCCGGCACGGCGCGCAGCGAGGCGATCCGGGCTGCGCTCGCCCACCTCCTCGCCGACCCGCTGCTGGAATCCGGCGTGCTCCCGCTCACCGGCACCGTCACTACGGGACCCGATGGCAAAGTCTCCCTTCTGCTCGGCGCCCCGGGGGCCGGCAAGAGCGCGCTGGCGCACGCACCGGCGGGCGACGGCGTCGCGCGCCCGCTCGTCGACGGCGCCCTCGGCTGGGGCGCGGAAGGGCTCGTCGTGCTGGAGACCGGCGCCTATGCCCGGCCCGCCGATCTTGCCCATGCGCCTGAATCGGGCGGCATGGCGCCAAGCTTCGGCGCAGTACTGGAGAACATCGCCCTCGATCCCGTCACCCGGACGCCCGATCTCGGCGCGGCGACGAGCGCCGCCGCTGCCCGTGCCGTCTTCGCGACGAACGGCGGTGCGGAACCCGTCCTCGCCCCGCCGGCGCATCTCTTCGTGCTGGTCCATGACGACACCGGCGTGCTCCCCGCCCTCGCCCGGCTGAGCCCGGCACAGGCGCTCGGTCATCTTCCGGCCGAGCTGCCGGCGCCGCACATCGCCCGGCTGCGCGCTCTTTTCGACCGTCACGCACCGGCATGCTGGCTGGTCAATACCGGCTGGATCGGCGGCGAGGCCGGCATCGGCCGGCGCGTGCCGCTGGAGATGAGCCGTCGGCTCGTCGAAGCGGCGCAGGCGGGCGAACTCGCCGCGGGCGCATGGCGCACCGACGCGCAGATGGACATCGAGGTACCGGTGGCGCTCGAGGGCGTCGCGCCCGCTCTTCTCGACCCGGCCGAAGCCTGGGCGAACCGGAGCGCGTATGCGGCAGCGGCGCGCCGGCTGGCGGACCGATTCGCCGCACGGAGGGCCCATGTCGATGCGGCGTCAGGCGACACCGACTCCGTCGTGCCGGGCCTGGCGGTGGCGGCGGAGTAAGCCCGGACGGGGTCCGCTCCGGCGGGCCGCGGCGACGCTGCGTCGGCTCAGAGGAAATACAGCCAGGTCAGCAGCGCGAAGCAGGGCAGCAGGAACAGCCCGGAC
>JAEYTJ010000381.1 GCA_023434095.1 Pseudomonadota bacterium
CCCACCCTATACCACCCCCCCCCGCCCCCCGGGCGCGGCGGATCGGGTGCCAGAACGGGGCGATGACATTGCCGGTGCCGAGACGCAGCGTCGTGGTCTTCGCCGCGAGATGGGCGAGCTGGATGAACGGGTTGGGGGCGATGGTGAAATCCATCGCGTGATGTTCGCCGATCCACACCGTCTCGAAGCCCGCCCCCTCGGCGGTGAGTGCCAGCTCCTCCAGCTCGGCGAACAGCCTTGCGTGGGGAATGGCGGGATCGGCACGCTCCATATGGACGAAGAGGGAGAACTTCATGGCGGTGATCCCGGTCTGTCTCAGCTTTGCGCCGCGGGGGCGAGGGAGTGCACGGTGCCGCGCGCGGCATCGCCGACATAGATGCCGAACGTGTCCTCGCGGCGCTCGCGCAGATAGCGCGCGAGCATGGAGCGGGTCGCCTCATCAGGCAGGCGGGCGAGATCGACCGCGTCCAGCGGCACCCGCACCGCCCCCGCCGACGCGGCGGGCACGCCCTCGAAGCTGCCGCGGTAATAGAGCGAGACGGTAGGCGGGCCGTCGCCCGCGGCGGGCGTCTCGAACACCGCGAACAGGAAGCCGAGCTGTCCCTCGACGCCGAGCCGAGCCAGCGCGCCGCGCAGGCTGCGCGGGTTGGCGGCGGGTTCCAGGCAAGAGCCGGTGGGCAGCGACAGGCCGCCCTTGCCGTCCTCGACCATCAGCAGCGCGCCATCCGCTTCCAGGATCGCGCCGACGCGAGCCGGCTCGTCGCGCCTCGCCAGAGCCTGCAGGCCCAGCGAGACATCGACATAGGCGCCGCGGCAATAGCCGAGCGGGGCGACATCGCGTGTGCCGAAGCCGCGGACATGGCCGATGAGGATCACATGGTCGCCCGCTTCTACCACCTCGTGGCGGACGCAATCGAACCATGCCGCCGCCCCTGTCATGACCGGGCTGCCGGCCGGGCCGAGCTGCCACGGCGCGCCGGAAAACTTATCCGGCGACTTGGAGGCGAACAGCGCCGATACCGGCTTCTGCTCCGCCGCCAGCACCGAGACGGCGAAGTTCTCCGCCGCCGAGAACACCGGGAAGCTCGACGCGGTTTTCGCCAGGCAGACGAGGATCAGCGGCGGATCGAGCGAGACGGAGGAGAAGGAATTGGCGGTGAAGCCGCGCATCTCGCCCTCTTCCGTTCGTGTCGTCACCACGGTGACGCCGGTGAGGAAAGCGCCGAGCGCCTGCCGGAAAGCCCTGGCGTCGAAGGGCGCGGGCAGTGCGCCGAGAAAGGTGAGCAGTCGCGCATTCACCTCGGTCGGGTGGGTCAGCGTCATCATGTGGCGGGCGCCGGCGAGCACCTCCGCCCGCCCCTGAGGGGCCAGCGCCGCCATCGCCTGCGACATGGCAGGCGTCGAGTTGGGATCGCCGTCGGCGGTCATGAACAAGGCCGGCACGGCAAGGTCGCACAGCCGGTCGCGATGCGCCGCGTCGGAGGCCGCGAACAGCGCATAGGTGCGGGCATAGCCGGCAGGATCGCCGGCGGCGAGCAGGGCCGCCACCTGCGCCGCGCTCGCTTCCAGCTCCGGCGACACCGGATCACCGAACCAGCGCGCCACGGCGGCGGCATGAGAGGCGGCGCGGCCTTCCGCATTGAGCGAACCGGCGCGGGCGGTGACGACGGCGCGCTGTTCCGGCGTGCGGCAGAACACGGCGTTGAGCGCGGCGACGGCGCGCACCCGGGCGGGATGCACCAGCGCCGTCTCCAGCGCCACCAGCGCCCCCATGGAATGGCCGACCAGCGCGGCGGAGGATAGGCCCAGCCCGTCCAATAGCGCGACGACCTGATCGGCATAGTCGGACAGCCGCGCATCTTCCGGCGGCAGGCTGGAGCCGCCATGGCCGGGCATGTCGAGCGCGATCACGTCATAGAAGGCGGCCAGCGCGTCGATCTGCGGCGCCCACACCTCGCCCGCCATGCCGACGCCGTGGATCAGCACCACGGCCGGCGCCCCCACCACGCCTGCCCGGCGATAGGCGACCTGCGCGGTGCCGTCGCGGCCGGCATAGCTGAGGGTGCGAACCTCAGCCATGGGAAGCGTCCGCACCCGGCGCGCTCTCAAGCCCCTGGGTGGAGCCGAGGTCCTTCAGGTCCTGGTAACGATCGCCGATGCGGTGATGCGGGCGCCCACCAATGGAGGCGCCGAGAGCCACCACGATCTCGTCCGGCGCCGGGGCGTCGTTGATGGCGAACTGGATGGTGAGGTAGTGGGAGCGGCGGCCCTCATCCAGCTTGTCCATGAGCGGGATGGCGATGGAGGCATTGGGCCCGCCGCGCGTGTTGGTGAAGGCGAGATAGCTCTTGGCGCCGACCGCCTTGCGGTAGTGATTGCCGAAGCGCAGCGTGTGGATCAGCGCCGACGCATGTTCCACCTCGCCGGAGGTGCCGACGACGGCCGCCTTGCCATAGCCTTCCACTGCCGCGCCTGAACCGGCCATGCGCAGGATTTCCTCGGTCAGCAGCGCGCCCAGCTGCGGGGCGACGTCGTGGATTTCCGACTTCAGGTCCTCGACGAAGCCGCGCCCGGCCCACGGATTGGTGAGCACCGCCGCCGCCGCATAGAGGCGCAGCGGGGAAGGGGCGGCGCGGCCGCCCTCGATGAAGGTGGTCTCGGCGTAGGTGACGAGCTTGCGCAGCTGCAACGGCATGATCGGTCTCACGAAAGCGGCGAAACGGCGCTTGGAGAAGCGGGCGGTCCGCGACGATGGCCTCACGTTTCGTATGATGGTATACCATAAGACAATCGAGTCAATTGTCATCCGGCGCCGGTCGGGCGACAAGAGGCGGGACGGGAGACGGCCATGGTCGCGATGACGGAATCGAACGAGGCGGGCGAGGAGATGAAGGTCGAGCGCAGCGTGCCGACGCTGCGCAGCCTGACGCTCGAGAAGATGCGCGACGCCATTCTCGATTTCCGCTTCAAGCCGGGCGAGCGGCTGGTGGAGCGGCAGCTGTGCGAAAGGCTGGGGGTGAGTCGCAGCGTGGTGCGCGAAGTGCTGCGGCATCTGGAAGCTGAGGGGCTGGTCGAGACCATTCCCCATCAGGGCCCGGCCGTGACCAAGCCGGACCCGGCGCAGGCGGCGCAGATTTACGAGATCCGCGCGCTGCTGGAGAGCGAGGCGGCGCGGGCCTGCGCGCGCGACGCCTCCGAGGCCGCGATCGCCGAGCTGGGCGGGGTGATCGACGAGATCGATGCCGCCTTTCGCACCGGCAGCCCGCGCGAGGTGCTGCGGCGGACGACGGAATTCTACGAGAAGCTCTTCGTCGCCGCCGGCAAGGAAGTGGCGTGGGATGTGGTGCGCTCGCTCAATGCCCGCATCAATCATCTGCGCTCCATGACCATCGCGCAGACAGGACGCCACGCCGACGCCATCGCCGAGATGCGCCTGCTGCACGCCGCGCTGATGCGGCGGGACGGGGAGGGCGCCTATGAGGCGAGCCGCGCCCATGTCGCCACGGTCGCCCGCCTCGCCGGCGCCATCCTCGCCCGCATCTGAACGCGCCGCCGGCGCTTGCCAGTCGTGCCGCGCCCCGGCTATCTCCCCCGGCCCGCGCGAGGGCGGGGAAGTAAGGGCGGCATGCATGGACCCGATCAGCAGCGTACTCGGCAGCCTGCCGGCGGAGCTCTATGTCACCGACCCCGATGTGGTGACGCGCTATCTCACCGATTTCCGCCGCTTCCGCACCGGGGTCGCCCGCGCCGTGCTGCGCCCGCGCTCGACAGCGGAGGTGCAGGCCATCGTCGCCCTCTGCGCCGAACACCGCGCGCCGCTGGTGCCGCAGGGCGGCAACACCTCCTATTGCGCCGCCGCCACGCCTTCACCGCAGGGCGACGAACTGGTGCTGAGCCTGGAGCGGCTGAACGCCGTGCGGACGCTCGACGCCGCCAATCTCTCGCTCACCGCCGAGGCCGGCTGCGTGCTGAGCGTGGTGCAGGACGCCGCCGACGCGGCCGGGCTGATGCTGCCGCTCGACCTCGGCTCGCGCCAGTCCTGCCAGCTGGGCGGCGCCCTTTCCACCAATGCCGGCGGCATTTCCGTGCTGAAATACGGTATGGCCCGCGACCTCGTTCTGGGGCTGGAAGCGGTGCTGCCGGACGGGCAGATTCTCGACGTGCTGCAACCGCTGCGCAAGAACAACACCGGCTACGACGTGAAGCAGGTTCTGCTCGGCGCCGAGGGTACGCTCGGCATCATCACCGCCGCCTCGCTAAAGCTGGCGCGGAAGCCGGCGCAGACCGTGACCGCCTTCCTCGCTATCGAGGAGATCGGCGCGCTGACCACGCTACTCGCCCGCGCACAGCTTCTCACCGGCGAGAACGTCACCTCGTTCGAATATGTCTCGCACCATTCGCTCAGCCTTCTGCTCGCCGCGCAGCCGGCGCTGCGGCATCCGCTTGAGACGTCCGCGCCGCATTATGTGCTGATGGAGGCGCAGAGCTGCTCGCCGCTGCTGGGGCTGGAGGAGGCGATGGCCGCCTTCCTCGAAGAAGCGATGGGCGAGGGGCGGGTGAACGACGGCACGCTGGCCAATGGCGGGCAGCAGCGCGACCAGCTCTGGTATTTGCGCGAGCACATTCCCGAGGCGGAAGTCGCCAATGGCGGCTCGCTCAAGCACGACATCTCGGTGCCGACCTCCGCCCTGCCGGACTTCATCACCCGGGCCAGCGCGCTGGTGGAGACGCACGGGGCCGGCGGGCGGCTGTCGATCTACGGCCATGTCGGCGACGGCAATGTGCATTTCAACGTCGTCGCCCCGCAAGGCGCCGACCCATCCGTCTACAAGCCGTGGTTCGAGCGCGAGGTGTCGCCGAGCGTCTACGATCTCGCCGTGGCGATGGGCGGCTCGTTCGGGGCGGAATACGGCATCGGCATCGTCAAGCTCGACCTGCTGGACCGCTATGGCGACCCGGCCAAGCTCACCATGATGCGGGCGCTGAAAGCCGCGCTCGACCCGGCCAACCTGATGAACCCCGGCAAGGTGGTGAGGGGCTAGCCCGGCGTTCCCGCGCCGGGCTGCCAGTCGGTCATAGCAAGCACATTGCCGCCGAGCTTCTGGAAGGCGCGCTGGCGGCAGGAGAAGACGATGATCTGCTGGTCGCGCGACTGGCGATGCAGCGCGTCGAACATGCGCTCGATGCGGTCGTCGTCGGAATAGACCAGCGCGTCGTCGAGAATGACCGGCGCCGGCCGCCCGTCGCGGGCCAGCAGCCGGGCGAAGGCGAGGCGGGTGAGCACCGACAGCTGTTCCCGCATGCCGCCGCTGAGGCGGTCCACCTCCTCTTCATGGCCGTTGCGGCGCAGCGTCTGCGGCAGCAGCGTCTTGTCGTCGAAGGTGATGGCGGCATCGTCGAACAGCAGGCCGAGCAGTGGAGTGAGTTCGGCCATGACGGGTTTGAGATAGAGATTGCGCGCCTTTGCCCGCGCCTCGTCCAGCGCCGCGGCAAGGCGCTGGAGCACCCGCACCTCGGCAGCGAAGCCGGCGACGCGGGCCTCCGCGGCGGCGAGCGCCTCCTTCGCCTCGCCCCAGAGTTCCTCCACCGCCTCGTCGGCGCGGGTACCGATCTGCGCATTGAGGCCGGCGACGGTCTCGCGCAACGCCGCCGCCTCCTTCTCGGCGGCGTCCTCCACCGAGCGGGCGCGGCGCAGCGCGGCCTCGGCCGTCTCGAGATCGACGACGCCGGCGCGCAGCTTCTGCACCGTCGCCTCCGCGGCGGCGTGGCCGCGTTCGAGGTCGTCGCGGCGGGTGGTCAGTTCCGCGAGCCGGGCGCCGCGCGTCTCCACCGGACCGAGCAGCGCGTCGATCTGCGCACGCTCCGCCTTCAGCGCGGCAAGCGCCGTTTCCGCCTCGACGAAGGCCTCGTCCGCGCGGCCGCGCGGCGGTTCTACGGCGCGCAGCGCCTGCCGGGCGAGGGAACGACGTTCCTCCGCCGCGACGAGAGCGGCGCGCAGAGGAACGAGGTCTTCTTCCGGCTCCGGCGGCGGCAGGCCCTCGCCGGCCGCCGCCTGTTCGCGCAGGCGCGCCAGCCCTTCCGGGGCGAGAAGGGCGAGCCGGCCCCTCAGCTCCCGCCGCTCCGCCTCGATCTGCTGGGCACGGGCCTGCCGGGCGCGGGCCGCGGCGAGGTCTTCCACCCCGAGCGACGCGAGAAGCGCGCGATGGCGTGCCTGCGCCTCGTCCAGCCGGCTGTTGCCCCTGGACGGGCGGTTGGAGCGCAGGGTGAGGGTGCCGAGGCCGGGAATGACAAGCCGCGCCTGCCCGTCATAGCCGCGCTCCTCGCCATCGCCCAACGCGACGGCGTCCATCGCGATGCGGGCGGCGGCGCCGGGCTCATAGGCCATCGCCACCGAAGGACGCGCTGCCTCTTCCACTGCGCGGAGCCTCGCGATGTCGATTTCCAGCGCCTGAAGCTCGTCGATCGCGCCGGCCGGCACATTTGCGACGGCCAGCGCCGCCTCGGCCTGTTCCAGCGCGTGGCGGGCGGCTTCCGCGCCGGCGAGGCGCTCGCGCAGCGCCGCCTGCCGGGCCTGCGCCTCGCGGGCGTGATG
>JAEYTJ010000030.1 GCA_023434095.1 Pseudomonadota bacterium
GCGGGCTGGCCATCGGGGCGGGCGGCGGGCTCGGAGGCCGAGCCGCCGGCGGAGTTGCCGGGACCGCCGTGGCGAAATCCCCCTCCACCCGGCTGATCGCCGTCTCCAGCGCCTGCTGCTCGCGGGCGACATCGGGCTCGGAGAGCGGCGGGTCGACCGCGGTCAGCTGGGCGAGAAGCGCCCGCCGCGCCCGCTCGTAGACGGCCTTGCGGGCCTCCGGCGTCTTGTCGGGGAGGCCGCCAACGGCGCGGGCGATGAGCGGGTAGTAGTCGGCCATGGGGGAGGATCAGGTCCGGAGTGGAGGTCTAGGATTCAAACGGATTCTGCACCAGGATCGTATCATCGCGCTCGGGGCTGGTGGACAGCAAAGCCACCGGGCAGCCGATCAGTTCCTCGATGAGGCGCACATACTTCACCGCCTCGGCCGGCAGGTCGGCCCAGGAGCGGGCACCCGCGGTCGACTCGCTCCAGCCCTCGATGGTGACATAGACCGGCTCAACCCGCGCCTGGGCGTCCTGCCCGGCGGGGAAATAGTCGATCTCCTGCCCGTCGAGGCGGTAGCGCGTGCAGATTTTCAGCTCGTCGAAGCCGTCGAGCACGTCGAGCTTGGTGAGGGCGATGCCGTTGATCCCGGAGGTGCGCACCGTCTGGCGCACCAGCGCGGCGTCGAACCAGCCGCAGCGGCGCGGCCGGCCGGTGACGGTGCCGAACTCATGGCCGCGCTCACCGATTCGACGGCCGGTGTCGTCGTGCAGTTCGGTCGGGAACGGGCCCTCGCCGACGCGGGTGGTGTAGGCTTTGGTGATGCCGAGCACGTAGCCGATCGCGCCCGGGCCGAGGCCGGAGCCCGTTGCCGCCTGCGCCGCCACCGTGTTGGAGGAGGTGACGAAGGGATAGGTGCCGTGGTCCACGTCGAGCAGCGCGCCCTGCGCACCCTCGAACAGGATCTTGGCGCCGCGCCGGCGCTCGTCGTCGAGCAGTGCCCAGGCGCGGTCCATATAGGGCAGCACCTTCGGCGCGATCTCCATCAGCTCGTCGCTGAGACGGGCGCTATCCACTTCCTCGATGCCGAGGCCGCGCCGCAGCGCGTTGTGATGCGCCAGCAGCCGCTCGATCTTGGCGGCGAGCGTTGCCGGCGAGGCGAGGTCGATGAGGCGGATGGCGCGCCGGCCCACCTTGTCCTCATAGGCCGGGCCGATGCCGCGCTTGGTGGTGCCGATCTTGGTGCCGGCGGACGCGTTCTCGCGAATCGCGTCGAGCTCGCGGTGCAGCGGCAGGATCAGCGCGGCGTTCTCCGCCACGCGCAGGCGCTCCGGCGTCACCTCGACGCCCTGGCCGGTGATGCGGGTGATCTCGTCCACCAGCGCCCACGGGTCGAGCACCACGCCGTTGCCGATGATCGACAGCCGGGCGCCGCGCACCAGGCCGGACGGCAGCAGCGACAATTTGTAGGTCTTGTTGCCGACGACGAGCGTATGCCCGGCATTGTGGCCGCCCTGGAAGCGGACGACCACGTCCGCCTGCTCGCTCAGCCAATCGACAATCTTGCCCTTACCCTCGTCGCCCCACTGGGAACCGACGACGACCACATTCGCCACGAGCCACGCTCCTGCATTGCGAGGCGGGGTGCGGCGGCGTGCCGTGCCCGCGCACAGACAAAGCCCCGGCGAACGTCCGACCGGGGCTGCATCGTCTTAAGGGATGACACCGGGAGAGGCAAGAACGCGGGCGCCGCCGGTGACGCGATGCACAAGGCACCGTATGCCGGGCGGCAATGGCAGGGCGGTATTGCGGCGCTGCAATCATCGCACGATTGCAGCCCGGCGGTCGGTGCACGACCTTAGGGGAAATGAACGCCGCCGCCGTGAGGACCGTCCCATGACCACCTTCTCCCCCGTCCAATCCCCGTCCACCGGCCCGGTGCCCGTCCTGCCGGCCGAGCTGCGCCTCGGCGTGGTGCGCCTGCGCGTGCGTGACGCGGCGCGCGCGGCGGCCTTCTACACCGGCACGGTGGGCCTTACCGCCCTCGGCACGGGGCCGGACGGAAGCCTGCGCCTCGGCGCCGGCGGGCAGGTGCTGATCGAACTGGTCGGCGCGCCCGATGCCCATCCGCGCCCGCAGGGGACGACCGGCCTGTTTCACGTCGCCCTCCTCGTCCCGGACCGCCCGGCCCTCGCCGTCGTGCTGCGCCGGCTGGTGGCGCAGGGCGTGCGGCTCGGCGCCTCTGACCATCTGGTGAGCGAGGCGCTCTATCTCGACGACCCCGACGGCAACGGCATCGAAATCTACCGCGACCGCCCGGAAGCCGACTGGCGCTGGGACAAGGCGACGGTGGAGATGGCGACCCACCCGCTCGACCTGCGCAACCTGCTCGCCGATGTCCCCGAAGGCGTGCCGCTGGACGCGCCGATGCCCGAGGGCACCCGCGTCGGCCATGTCCATCTCCAGGTCGGCGACCTCGCCGGCGCCCGCCGCTTCTATGTCGATGCGCTCGGCTTCGCCGTCACGACGGACCGCTACCCCGGCGCCCTGTTCGTCAGCGCCGGCGGCTATCACCACCATCTCGGGCTGAACATCTGGCAGAGCCGCAACGGCGGGCCGCCCCCGGCGGACAGCGTCGGGCTGGTCGAATACGAGATCGTCCTGCCCGACACCGCCGCCGTGGAAGCCGTGCGGGCGCGCGTCGCCGCGGCGGGAGAAGCCGTCACGGCGCGTCCGCAGGGCTTTGCCCTCGCCGACCCCTGGGGCACGCGGGTACTCGTGCGCGCCGCCTGAGGAGGCGCGCCCGCGCCGCACGCATCGCGACCGAGCGGGTTTGGATCAGAAGATTTCATGGAGGCGCCGCCGGCCGGGCGGCGCCAGCGCGGCCGAAATGCTCTAAAGCCTCGGCGGGCCACCCGTTCCGCACTGGGGCCCGCTTATGTTCCGCCGCCTGTTCGACGCGCCTTATCTGCTGCTCACCCTCGTCTCGCTCTTCTGGGCGGGCAACATCGTCATGGGGCGGCACGTCGCCGGGCATGTGCCGCCGGCGAGCCTCGCCTGGCTGCGCTGGGCGCTGGCAGTGCTTATCCTCCTGCCCTTCGCCTGGCGGTCGATGCGGGCGGACTGGCCGCTGGTGCGCCGGCACTGGAAGCTCGTCGGCCTGCTCGCGCTCACCGGCATCACGCTGTTCAACACCATGCAGTACCACGCGCTGGAGTTCACGCCGGCGCTCAACGCGCTGCTGCTTCAGTCGACCGGGCCGCTGCTGATCGCCTTCTGGTCGCTGCTGCTCAATGGCGAGCGGCTCTCGCGCGGGCAGGCGGCGGGCATCTTCATCTCGCTGCTGGGGGTGCTCACCATCATCTGCCGTGGCGACCCCCATGTGCTGCTGAACATCGCCTTCAACGAGGGCGACCTCTGGCTGATCGCGGCCATGGTCCTCTACGGCGCCTATTCCTCGCTGCTGGCGCGCCGCCCGGCCTTCTCGACCCTCGGCTTTCTCGGCGTCAGCATAACGCTTGGCATGCTGCTGCTCACCCCGCTCTTCGTGGCGGAGCGCGTGGCTGGGCCGCCGCTCGTCTTCGACGCGAAGGCGCTCACCGCCATCGCCTATCTCGCGCTGTTTCCCTCGGTGCTGGCCTATCTGTTCTTCAACCGCGCGGTGCAGTTGGTCGGGCCGAACCGCGCCGCGCCGTTCTTTCACCTCATGCCGGTGTTCGGCTCGGCGCTGGCCATCGCCTTTCTCGGCGAGCACCCGCATCTCTACCATGCCGCGGGCTATGCGCTGGTGCTGGCGGGCGTCGTCATCGCCACCAAATGGGCGCCGAAGACAGGGCGTGCCGTGTCAGCCGAGCTCGAAGCTGGTGACCCCATAGACCGGCTCCAGCGTCGCCGGGCGGAGTGAGCCGCGATACATGCGCGCGGTCTCGAACGCCGGGGCGAGCCCGTGCCGCCGGGCCAGCGCCAGCGCTTCGCCATTCGTCTCCGGCACGTCGAGAACGACCGCCTCATCCCCCGCCGCCGCCCGCAAGGCGCGAAACAGCATGTCCGCGGTCTCGGCATCCTCGGCGACGAGCGGGCCGATCTTCCAGCCCGTCCGCGCGGGGCGCACCACGCCCCAGCCTTTGAGCCGCCCGTCCCTCAGCACCGCCCGCCCGGCATGGCCCGGCGCCGCGATCCACGCCTTGAGGAAGGCCGCACGGGACGCGGGAAACACCCGCGCATCGCTGGCCTCCACCGCCTCGAACGGCACCTGCGCGAGATCGACCGTCTCTCCCGCTTCCCCCGCCTCCGGCACGCCGGCGAAGCGGATGTTGCGATGGGAGAGGACGAACCCCTGCCTGGCATAATTCGCCTGCTGCGCCGCCACCCCGTCGAGGCCGATGGTGCGTTCCCCGGCATGGGCGAGGCCCGCCTGCCAGAGCCGGAAGCCGATGCCCTGCCCGCGCAGCTCCGGCCGCGCGATGTAGAAGCCGAGAAAGGCGAAGCGCGCGTCGTAGTTCACCACGGAGATCACGGCCGCCGGCGCCCCCGCGACCTCGGCCACCAGAAAGCCGCCAGGGTCCACCGTGGCGAAGCAGGCGGCGTCGGCATGGCCGGGATTCCAGCCCTCGGCCGCCGCCCATTCCACCGCCAGCCCGATTTCCGCCGTGTTAAGCGCGCGAATGCTTAGATCCAGCGGCACTCCACTCCTCCTCCGCCCCCCGGGAGACGATGATGATCTTCGAGGAAATCGGCATCGGCATCACGGTGATGATGCTGGTGATGCTGGTTCATCTGATGGCGACCTACATCCTGCTCGATTTCTCGGACGCCTATGACAACATGTTCAAGCGTCATCCCCGGCTGCGGCTGCTGACGGCGCTCATCGTCGCCAACATCGTGCTGCTCGTCGCCCACCTCATCGAGGTCGGCTTCTGGGCCGTCGTCTATGCCGCTCAAGGCATCGTCGAGGACCACAACGACGCCTATTACTCCGCCTTCGTCAACTACACCGCGCTGGGCTTCGGCCAGTCCACGCAGGATATCGCAACCCGGCTGATCGACCCGATGACGGCGGGCAGCGGCATCATGATGTTCGGCTGGAGCACGGCTCTTCTCTTCCTCGTCATCCAGCAGCACCTGCCGGAGGTCCGCCGCCCGCCCCGCAAGCGGGCGCCGCACCATGACGAGGCCGCGCTAGAGGCCGCTCACGAGGCCGAGGCGCATGAGGCGACCGGCGCCGCGTCCTCGCCCAGGGTCGCGTCGTAGAGGTCGGCGCTGTTGCCCTTGGTCCACCAGATGTACTTGCCGCCGGCATAGCGCGCGCCGGAGGCGGCGATGACATTGGCCGCCACCACGAACTCGCCCTTGAACGACAGGCTCGCCAGCGCCACCGGCGGCGCGTTGAAATACTGCGCCGCCACGCGGCCGAAGGCGCCGCAATCATAGGTGACGCGGATCGTCTCGGCCTTTTCCCCCTTCGGCAGGGGAATGACGATCTGCTCCGCCTGCGCGGCGGCGGGCACCGCGAGCGCGCAAGCGGCAAGGAAAGCATGGCGGAAGGTCATGGCCTCACTCCGTCTTCTGGGATGGCGCGTGGTGTGTGTGCCAGTGGCGGGCGATGTCGATGCGGCGCGGCACCCACACCCTGTCATGGCGGGCGATGTGGTCGAGGAAGCGCTGCAGGGCGAGGAACCGGCCCGGCCGGCCGGCGAGCCGGCAGTGTAGGCCCACGCTCATCATCTTCGGCGCCTCGGCTCCCTCGGCATAGAGCACGTCGAAACTGTCGCGCAGATAGGCGAAGAACGGCTCGCCATGGTCGAAGCCGGCGGGAATGGCGAAGCGCATGTCGTTGGCGTCGAGCGTGTAGGGAATGGAGAGGTGCGGCCCGCGCGGCCCCTCGACCCAGAACGGCAGTTCATCGGAGTAGATGTCGGAATCATAGAGGAAGCCGCCCTCCTCCATGACGATGCGGCGCGTGTGCTCGGAGGTGCGCCCGGTGTACCAGCCCAGCGGACGCTCGCCGGTGATCTCGGCATGCAGGCGCAGCGCCGTGTCGAAATCGGCCTTCTCCGCCGCATAGGAATGGTTGCGGTAGTCGATCCACTTCAGCCCGTGGCTGGCGATCTCCCATCCCGCCTCCTTCATCGCCGCCACCGCGTCCGGGTTGCGCGCCAGCGCGGTGGTCACGCCATAGACCGTGACCGGCAGGCCGCGCCCGGTGAACAGCCGCCACAGCCGCCAGAATCCGGCCCGCGACCCGTATTCGTAGATCGACTCCATGTTCATGTGCCGTTGCCCCGGCCAGGGCTGGGCGCCGACGATTTCGGAGAGAAAGGCCTCGGAGGCGGCATCGCCATGGAGGATGCAGTTCTCGCCGCCCTCCTCGTAATTGATCACGAACTGCACCGCGATGCGCGCGCCGCCCGGCCATTTCGGGTCTGGCGGGGTGCGGCCATAGCCGATCAGGTCGCGGGGATAGGCGGAATCGAGCGTGAACATGCGGGCGGGTCCGGCGTAGGGAAGGCGGTCCACAGGCTAGCCGGTTCATGGCCGGGGCGGAACCGCCGCCGCGGCGACCGCACCGCACAAAACTTGCCCGCGCCTCTCGACAAGCCGGCGCCCGGCGGTCTTCATGTCGCAAAGAGTCCCGCAAATCTCCCGCAAGGTGCCCGATGTCCCTTCCCGACCCCAGCCTCCTGCTCGCCCGCGCACCCGTCGTGCCCGTCGTCACCGTGCCGAGTGTCGCGGCCGGCGTTAAGCTCGCCAAGGCGCTGGCCGAGGGCGGGCTGCCGCTGATCGAGGTGACGCTGCGCACCCCGGCGGCGCTGGAGGCCATCGCCGCCATTGCCGCCGAGGTACCGGACGCCATCGTCGGCGCCGGCACGGTGACGCGGCCGGAGCTGATCCAGAAATCCATCGATGCGGGCGCGCGCTTCCTCGTCAGCCCCGGCTGCCCGACCGCGCTGGCCGAGGCGCTGGCCGAAGCGCCGGTGCCGGTCATGCCCGGCTGCGCCACCGCCAGCGAGGCGATGACGCTGCACGCGCTCGGCTTTCCGGTGCTGAAGCTGTTCCCGGCGGAAGCGGTGGGCGGGGTCAACCTCATCAAGTCGCTGGCCGGCCCGCTGCCCGACCTGCGTTTCTGCCCGACCGGCGGCATCAGCCCGGCCAATGTCGGCACCTATCTCGCCCAGCCCAACATCCTCGCCGTCGGCGGTTCCTGGGTGGCGCCGAACGAGGCGGTGACCATGGGCGACTGGGAGCAGATCGTCGCGCTGGCCAAGGCCGCCGCCCGCCTGCACCGCGCCGCCTTCCCGATGTGAGCGGCACGCATTTCATGCAAAAGGCTCCCGGATCGCTCCGGGAGCCTTTTGCTTTGACAGGAGCCGCGGCTCAGAACACCAGCGGCTTGGCCTGCTTCACCGAGGGAAGCTGCTGCACCTTGTCCAGCAGTTCGGCCGGCACCGTGCCGTCCACCTCAACGAGCGCGATGGCGTCGCCGCCCTGCCGGTCGCGGCCGAGCGCGAAGGTGGCGATGTTTATGCCGGCATCGCCGAGCAGGCCGGCGAAGCGGCCGACGAAGCCCGGCTTGTCCTCATTGGTGACGTAGAGCATGGACGGCGCGAACTCCGCGTCCACCTTGATGCCCTTGATGTCGACAATGCGCGGCCGGCCGTCGGCAAAGACGGTGCCGGAGATGGAGCGTTCCATCTTCTCGGTGACGACGGTGAGCGTGATCAGGCTCTCATAGTCGCCGGCGATCTCGCGGGTGGTCTCTTCCACCACGATGCCGCGCTCCTTGGCGATCGACGGCGCCGAGACGACGTTGATGTCCGCCAGCGCCGGGCGCAGCAGGCCGGCCACCGCCGCCGAGGTCAGCGCCTTGATCTTCAGCCCGGCCACCGCGCCGTCATAGGTGATGCGCACGGTCTGGATGTCGGTGTCGGTGAGCTGGCCGGCGAAGGAGCCGAGCTTTTCCGCCAGTTCGATGAAGGGCTTCAGCTTGGGCGCCTCTTCCGCCGTGATCGAGGGGAAGTTCACCGCGTTGGAAATGGCGCCGCGCAGCAGATAGTCGCTCATCTGCTCGGCCACCTGCAGCGCGACATTCTCCTGCGCCTCGGTGGTGGAGGCGCCGAGATGCGGGGTGCAGATGACGTTGGGCAGGCCGAACAGCGGGTTCTCGGTCGCCGGCTCGGTGATGAACACGTCGAAGGCCGCGCCCGCGACCTGGCCGCTCTTCAGCGCTTCCGACAGCGCCGCCTCGTCGACCAGCCCGCCTCGCGCGCAGTTGACGATGCGCACGCCCTTCTTGGTCTTGGCAATCGCTTCGGCCGAGAGCACGTTGCGGGTCTTGTCGGTCAGCGGCGTGTGCAGGGTGATGACGTCGGCGCGGGCGAGCAGGTCGTCCAGCTCCACCTTCTCGACGCCGATATCCTTGGCGCGCTCGGGGCTCAGGAAGGGATCGAAGGCGACGACCTTCATCTTCAGGCCGATGGCACGGTCGGCGACGATGGAGCCGATATTGCCGCAGCCGATGATGCCAAGCGTCTTGGCGGTCAGCTCCACGCCCATGAAGCGGTTCTTCTCCCACTTGCCGGCCTGGGTGGAGGCGTCGGCCGCGGGGATCTCGCGGGCCAGCGCGAACATCATCGCGATGGCGTGCTCGGCAGTGGTGATGGAGTTGCCGAACGGCGTGTTCATCACGATCACGCCCTTGGCGGTGGCGGCCGGGATGTCGACATTGTCGACGCCGATGCCGGCGCGCCCGACCACCTTCAGGCGGGTGGCGTTGGCGAGGATCTTCGGCGTCACCTTGGTGGCGGAGCGGATGGCGAGGCCGTCATAATTGCCGATGATCTCGGCCAGCTTGTCCTTGTCCTTGCCCAGCGCCGGCTGGAAGTCGACCTCGATGCCGCGGTCTTTGAAGATCTGCACGGCGGCGGGGGAAAGCGCGTCGGAAATGAGAACGCGGGGAGCCATGGGCTTCATCCTGTGCGGAAAAGGGGGAGAGCAACCCGCGCGCGGCGGGAGGAAAGCGGGCTCCCGCCGCTGGCGGGAGGGGACGACGAAGCGTTCGTCGGGCGCACATGCAGGCAGTCGAAGACGAGACGCGGCCGGGAGAGGAAGCCATTCGCCTTCAGAACCTGCGCGGCCCCTTCGCCGTCCCCTTGCGTCAGCGGCGGGGACCGTCGCGAAAGGGCTCAGGCCGCCTGCTTGAGGCCGGCCTTGGCGGTGGCGAAGGCCCAGTCGAGCCAGGGCAGCAGCGCTTCGAGATCGGAGGCCTCGACCGTGGCGCCCGCCCAGATCCGCAGGCCCGCCGGCGCGTCGCGATAGGCGCCGATGTCGTAGGCGACGCCGGCCTTTTCCAGCGCGGCCGCCAGCGCCTTGGCGAAAGCCGCCTGCGCGTCCGGCGCCAGCGCCTTCACCTCGGGGTCGGCGACGACGAGGCACACGCTGGTGTTGGAGCGGGTTTCCGGCACCGTGGCGAGGAAGTCGATCCAGGGCGTCTTGGCGACATAGTCGGCCAGCACCTTGAAATTGGCATCCGAGCGCGCCTGCAGGCCCTTGAGCCCGCCCACCGCCTTCGACCAGTTCAGCGCGTCGATATAGTCCTCGACGCAGAGCATGGACGGCGTGTTGATGGTCTCGCCCTCGAAGGTGCCTTCGATCAGCTTGCCGCCCTTGGTGAGGCGGAAGATCTTCGGCAGCGGCCAGGCCGGTACATAGCTCTCCAGCCGCTCGACGGCGCGGGGGCTCAGAATGAGCATGCCGTGCGCGGCCTCGCCGCCCAGCACCTTCTGCCAGCTATAGGTCACGACATCGAGCTTGGCCCAGTCGAGATTCTGCGCGAAAGCGGCCGAGGTGGCGTCGCAGATGGTCAGGCCCTGCCGGTCGGCGGGAATGAAATCGCCGTTCGGCACCCGCACGCCTGACGTGGTGCCGTTCCAGGTGAACACCACGTCATGGTCGAAATTCACCTGGGCGAGGTCGGGCAGTTCGCCATACGGCGCCTTGAGGACGCGGGCGTCCTTGAGCTTCAGCTGCTTGACGACATCCGTCACCCAGCCTTCGCCGAAGCTTTCCCAGGCCAGAAGATCGACCGGGCGGGCGCCGAGCAGCGACCACAGCGCCATCTCGACCGCGCCGGTGTCGGAAGCGGGAACGATGCCGATGCGGTAGTCGGCGGGGATTTCGAGGATTTCGCGGGTGAGGTCGATGGCGAGCTTCAGCTTCGCCTTGCCGACCTTGGCACGGTGCGAGCGGCCGAGCGGTGCACCGCTCAAGGCCTCAAGCGTCCAGCCGGGACGCTTGGCACAGGGGCCGGACGAAAAATTGGGATTGGCCGGCTTCACAGCCGGCTGTGCGGTCGTCGTCATGATGAGCCATCCTTCCAGATGGGTGCCCCTCGGTGGGGAGGGGTAGCCCGAGGAGCGATCTACTCCCGCCGCCGGAGAAACGCAAGGGGCTTCACGGAAGCGTCGCCCGCCCCGGACGCCGCCGCCGCCTCGATCCCTCCCGCCGGGAATAAGGCAACCCGCCACCGCGCCGCCGGAAACCGGGCGGCCTGCCGAACGCCGGGAACGAAAGAGCCCGCCGGAAGATCGGCGGGGCTCTTTCGTTCACCCTTGGCGCCGCAGATGAGCCCACAAGGCTCCGCCCAGTTCGTCGTCCTTCCGCGCCTTCAGCCAGGTGGCGATGCGCGAGGGCGCCATGGCGGCAGCTTCTGCCTGAATGGCAAGTCGCCGCAGCGCCGGCGATTTTACCGACCGTGCCAGGCCAGCCAGTGACCCGGCCCGCTGGGAGCGCCGCCGGTGGCTGTAGTGAATATCGCTCTTGAGGAATGCCCCGATCGAGAACGGCTCAACTTGCTCCTCGACAACCTCGAATCCGAACAGTCGCCCCGCTTCGCGGAAGGCGCGCCCTGTCCATCGGCCGATATGGTTCGGTGGGCAGTCGATCAGCGACCCGTGGTCCTCGTTAAACTGCGTCCGGTGCTTATTCGGCACCGCAACAAACAGATCGCCGCCTGGATCGAGCATCCGGTGAAGCACCCCAAACAGATCGGCAATGCCGTCCATGTGTTCCATCACCTGGAACATGAAAATGGCTGAGAATCGATCGGCGGGGAGCGCCTCCCGTCGGACATCGCCCTGTATGGCGAGATATCCCTTGGCGCGAAGTTGCCCTATGGCGCCATCATAATACTCGGTGGCAACGACCTTGCGCCCTTCGAGGCTTCCCTTCGACCGAAGGATGTCCAGAAAGAACCCGTCGCCCGCGCCGATTTCAAGAACGGCGCCCGTACCTTCCGCGCTCCACGCGTCGACCGTCTTCTGGAATTCCCACTTCATCCGTGGGTAACTGCTGCGGGGATAGGCCAGACGATAGAATTCCTGATCTCCGGCGACGAACGGCCACGCAAAGCCGAAGGTGCAGTCGCGGCACTCCATCAGATGAGATTCCGAACCTCGCCACAGCCCCTCTATATGAGCCGCCAACCTTCGGCACCGGACTTCGTCTTCCGATGGGCCGATGAAGTGCCCGGCCGCAGCCTCGCAGGTAACGACAAGGCGAGAATCCACATTCGCGCTGGAGCAGATCGGGCATCGCGGCAACGGACTGCCTCCCTGGAAAACCCTAAGGTAGTATATTGCCACTGACGGCTGTTTCGCAAGGGATTGGCAACCGGTCCGGTCGGTTCGATTGGGTTCGGAGACCGGCCGCAGCGTGGCCGCGGCGAAGTCTGGTAGAACCTCCCCCGCCTCTGCGTGCCGAAGGCAGCTATGGGAGTGGGATTTGCGCGCGAGGGCATGAACGCCGGAAGCTGCGGCGCCGAGCCCGCACACCCCGCCAAGGCCGTCGGCTGCCAACGCCGCCATCGCCGCCGGCGCCTATCGTCGGGGGGGCCTTTGGGGGCGCAGCGCCGGGTCGCCCTTGCCCGCAGCGGAACCGCCTCTAAAACGTAATGGGGAACGCGCAGGAACGTTACCCTCACAAGGCATTGATCCAGAAAGCTGTTCTTGATCCGTTTTCTTAACGCCGTCTTAACGCGGGCTGACAAGTCTTCTGCGCTGAACCACAGACGAGAGGAGGCTTCCCCCGATGATTGGACGGACCGCCATCGCACTGAGTGTGATGTTTCTTGCCACAACCGGCGCCATGGCTGCCACGCCGACAGCAATGGGTGAGTACAGGGACTGGAGCGCCTGGCGCTTCAACGTCGACGGCAAGCCGCAATGCTACACGATCAGCACGCCGACCACGGCAAGGCCCGATCGGCTCGCCCATGGCGATGTGACGTTCTTTGTTACCGCTCTGCCGAACACCGCGCAGCGCACCGAGGTGAGTTTCCAGACCGGCTACACCTTCGCCAGCGGATCGCAGGTGGTCGCCAGCATCGGCGACGACAAGTTCGTCATGATGACCGAGGGCAGCAGCGCCTGGCTGCGGCAGGCCGACAGGGAGCCCGCCTTCCTCGAGGCTCTGCGCGGCGGCAGCCAGATGAGCATCAGCGCCACCTCGGCGCGCGGCAACGACACGAGCTACGTGTTCTCGCTCAACGGCGTCACCGCCGCGACCAACCGCATCCTGTCGGGC
>JAEYTJ010000051.1 GCA_023434095.1 Pseudomonadota bacterium
CCGCCACAGGGCGCGGGCGGGAAGGCCGGTGCGTGCGTGGAGGCTTTCGATCAGCGGCGCCATATGGGCTTCGAGGGCGCGGCCGAGGGCGTCGCACAGCCCGGCATGATCGACCGCTTGCACCCGCGCCGACGGTGGCGTCGATGGGCGGTCGGTCACCACGGCCGCCTTCAGCAGACGAATCCGCACGCGCGGCTCCTCGCCCGGCGGCAGATGCGCCAGGAGCGCACAGTTCGCGGCCGACAGGTCCGGAACGAGACCATGCGACAGGAACGGTACCGCCGCGAGGATGCCGAGCAGGTTCGCATATTCGGCGATGAAGAAGGCGGCGGCACCCTTCAGGTCGAGGCCGGGTGTTGCCGCCTGCTGGCGCGCCAGCATCGCGGCCAGGAACCGCTCGGAACCGAACAAGGTGGGCAGCGGCGTGAAGCCCGGCTCGACCGGCCCGCTATCAGCTTGCGGCAGCTTCCAATGACGTGCGAGAACGCCGAAGGCGGCGCCGATGATCCGCGCCGCCTCCGTCTCCATGAAAGCGCCGCCCGGCGGCCCGCCCTCGCGCACTGGCTCGTTTCCGGCCGGCATCAGAACGTCGCGCGGGCACGCACGCCGATCAGCCGCCCGTCGCCCACCGTGGCTTCCGAGCCGGTGTTGTCCGCATAGATGCCGGTGAGATACTGCTCGTCGAAAATGTTCTTGGCGTAGAGAGTCAGCGACCACTTCTCGGCCTCGTAGCCGACCGCCGCGTTGACGATGGTAAAGGCGGACACCTGCTCGGCAGGGGTGTTGGCGACGTCGCCGACGGAGTAGTAGCTGTCGGTGTAGGCGAGGTCGGCCGAGGCGAAGAAGCCGGAGGCATGGCGATACACGCCGCCGATGTTGAACGTCACCGCCGGCGCCTCGGGGAATTCATTGCCGCTGTAGTCGCCGGTGGCCATCACCGCGCTGTCCAGCTTGGTCTTCAGCAGGCCGAGGGAGGCGAAGGCGGTGAATTCCTGCGTCACCCGGGCGCGCACCTCGATTTCGCCGCCATAGGCGTGCGCCTTGCCGGCATTGCGGGTGATGGACTGGCGGTTCAGCGGGTTGGGATCCTCCACTGCGATCTGCAGGTCGTCATACCTGTAGTAGAAGGCGTTGGCGTTGAGTTCGAGCCGGTCGTCGAGCCACTTCGAGCGATAGGCGACCTCGTAGGCCCACAGTGTTTCCGGCTCGACGTCATAGGGGTTGCCGTAGGTGTCGATGGCGGCGAAGCCGGCGCGGAAGCCCTCGCTCATGGTGAAGGCGATGTTCTGCTTCGCGTCGATCTCATAGGCGATGCCGAGCTTGGGCAAGGCGAGGAAGTAATCGGTGGAAGCGTTCTGGTTGATCTGGTCGTAGCCGAAGGTCGCCAGATTCAGGACTTCGCCCTGATTGGTCACGTCGACCTCCTCATAGCCGAGCCGCCCGCCCAACAGCAGCGACCAGCGGTCGGCGAAGGCGTAGCGCAGATCGGCGTAGAGCGCGTAGGAGGTCAGGACATTGGTGCTGGCAAGGTCCTGATAGAGCGTGTTGATCAGCCCGAGGCCGGGGTAGTTCACCGTGATGCTGGAATCGCGGTCGAGGCCGAAGCGCCCGAAATTGAACCCGAGGACGCCGCTGATCGCGCGAACGCCGTCTTCCAGCTCGATGCGCAGGTCCTCGGTGATGTCGCCGCCCGAGCGCAGTTCGTCGCGCACGAAGGTGGAGGCGCCGGCCGGGCTGTTGATCGCCGCGTCGGTGTCGATATAGGCGGTGATCGAGCGGAAGGTCACGCCTTCCCCGAGACGCTGCGAGATGTTGGCGACGACGTTGGTGACATCGGTGTCGCGAAGCTCCACCGCGGAATTGTCGCCGTCGAAGCGGCGGGCGAAATAGTTCGGGCCGGTCGCCGTCGCCGATCCGGGCTTGTCCGCGGTGTGGCTGATGGTGACGAGCGCCTCGAAGCCGTCGAGCGCCGAGGGCGTGAACAGGAACTTGGCGCGCATCTGGCCGAAATAGCCATTGTCGAGCGTGTTGTTGAGCGGGTCGGCATAGGTGATGCCGGCGTCGTCCTGGAAGTACTGTCCGGCGATGCGGAAGGCGAGCTGATCCTCCACCATCGGTCCCGACAGCATGAAGGCGCCATTGGCGAAGCTGCCGGAGTCGGAGGAGGTGGCGAGGTCGCCCTCCAGCGCCGCCTCGTAGGTCCAGCTGGGATCGTTGGTGTTGACGATCACCGCGCCGCCCATGGCGTTGCGGCCCTGCAGGGTGGATTGCGGGCCGCGGAACACTTCGACATTGGCCACGTCCCAGGTGCCGCGGTTGCCGCGCCGGATGCCCTCGCCGTTCTGCGAGGCGCCGTCGACGATGACCGCGATGGCGGGGGAGGAACTGGTGGGCTGGCTCAGGCCGTCGGAGGACAGGCCGCGAATGACGATGCCGCTATTGCCGCGATTGGCCGAGGAGACGCGCGTATTGGCGAGCTTGTTCAGCGCACCGTTCAGGTCTTCGATGGCAAAGTCGAAGAACTGCTCGCCGGTGACGACGCCGACGCTGGAATAGACATTGGCGAGGTCGCGGGTCAGCTTCTCGCCGGAAATGGTGATGGCGTCGAGCTCGATCATGTCCTGCGAGACGACGACCGACGCGGTGCTCGGCGCCGCCGCCTCGATGGTGACCGAGCGCGGCGAGGTGAAGCGCCAGGAAAGGCCGGTGCCGGCCAGCAGTTCCGCCAGCGCCTGTTCGGCCGAGCCGGCGCCGCTGACCCCGCGCGAGGTGAGCCCGCGGGCAACGGCGCTGTCATAGACGATCTGGATGCCGCTGGCGGCGCCGAAGGAGGCGAGCGCGCGCGCCACCGGGCCGGGGGGAATTGTGTAGACTGCGGATGGCGCCGCCGCGACGGGTGCCGCGCCCTGCGCCGAGACGGCCTCCACGCCGATGGGGAGCCCCATGAGCGCACATCCCGCAAACAACGCCGCGCGCCGTGCCCGGCCGTTCCGCATCCCCGTCATACCCAACCGTCCCAGTCCGTGAGCCTCTGAATGCGTCGAGGCATTCGCTACAAGGACAAGACGATGCAGATCGGCGGACCCGAATCCGCTCCGGCGAAAAAACTACGTCAGCAGGACCACCCCGCCGGGCAGCCAGGTGTCGCGCAGCTTCAGCGCCGCCGCGAGATTGGCGACGATCTCGTCCGGCCGGTCGAGATGGAACACGCCGTCGACGCGCCGCTCGCCCAGTCCCGGCCGGGCCAGCACGATACGGCCGCGCCGATGGCGGTTGATGTCGGCGACGACATCGGCCAGCGGCTGGTCGGCAAACACCAGCAAACCCCGCCGCCACGGAGCCGCTGCGTTCGCCGCCAGCGTCTCGCGCCCGGCGAGCAGCGATCCCCCGGCCAGCCGGGCGCGCTCGCCCGCCTGCAGGGTCGTGACGCCGTCGCACTGCACCTCGATGCGGCCCTCGATGCAGTCGATCACCGTCTGGCGTGTGCCGATGCTGGCGGCGAAGCGGGCCCTGGTGGCCGTCACGTCCCCCGGACCGATCGCGGCGCGGAACGGGCGCGGATCGGGAGCAATCTCGAACTCGGCGGCGCCCGCGACGAGAGTCACGGCGCGAATGTCGGCGGTGAAGCGGGCATCCAGCGCGCTGGCGCCGTCGAGATCGACGGACGAACCGTCCGGCAGATCGATGCGGGCCTGCTCGCCGACCGCCGTGGCATGGTCCGACATGAGCTGGTCGAGACGGGGCAGGACGCCGATCTGAATGCCGGCCCAGCCGGCGGCGAGCGCGGTTCCGGCACCGGCGCCGGCGAGGAAGAGGCGGCGCGACAGCCGGGCCGGCACGGGTGCGGCTCCCACGCCGCGCCAGACGGCGCGGGCCCGGCGGAAGGCGAGCTCGTGTGCATCGCTGCGCGCGCGCCAGGCCTTCAGGCGCGCCGCATCGTCGCGCGTGGCGTCCCCCGAGGTGAGGAGCACCACCCACGCAATCGCCTCGTCCTGCAGCGCGCCCGAGGCGTCGCCGATGCCGTCACTGCCCGTCATGCCTGCGCCTTGCTCCCCATGGCCGGCGAAGCGCGCGCCCGGAGGGCGCGGCCATGAGCCTATATGCGTCATGGAAAGGGGCGCGGACAATATGAGCCCGCTCAGTCGGTCAGCAGGCGGGCGCAATGCGCCAGTGCTTTCTGGATCTCGATCTCGATGGTGCGCACGCTGACGCCATGCTCGCGGGCGAGGTCGCGGTGCGGGGTGCGGTGCAGCCGGGCCGCCAACAGGATGGTGCGTCGGCGAGGCGGCAATTCCGCCAGCATTTCCATCAGGCGCTCGGTCTGATCCTTGGCAATGAGCGTGGCCTCCGGGTTCGCCGCCGGGTCGGGGGCGTCAAGCAGGTCGTCGATCTCGGCATGGCTCAGCCGCCGCCGGCTCTCGCGGCGGATGAGGTCGGTCGCGACGTTGGCAGAGACGCTGCGCATATAGGCTCGCGGATTGGCGACAGCTGCGAGATTGGTGGCCGCGAGACGCGCGAAGACATCCTGCGAGAGGTCCTCGGCCTGCGCCGCCGAGCCCGTCACGCGCCGGAAGAAGCGCAGGATCGACGATCGCTCGGCATCGAAGAGCTCACGCAATGCGTCGTTGCGAGACATCGGCTCGATCCGCCTCTCCGGTTCACGGCCCGAATGGCCGCCGCAACGGAGTAGCGCGAAAAGGTTGAGTGCATCAATGCGGAGCGTAAATATTAGAAATGTTCTTGATACGCCGCGAAATGTTCGCCGAAGCGGCCGTGTCTAGCTCGCCCATTCTATGGAGACCATCGATACCAGGATATGGGTGCTTGGATGTCAGGCGGCCGGCGAGCGGGCAACTGCCCGCGTTTCATGCTCGCGGGCCCTTCGTTCCAGCGCCACACCCCAGCGCGCTCGCGCGAACGCCGGCGGAGTTTGCGGTGGTGACACTCGCGAGGGCTGTCACCGGCGGCCCCAGGCCTCGTCCACCCTTGTCTCCGACGTTGGACGCTTCGCCCCCTCCGGCGAGAGCTGTGTGAACGGGATAGCGGACAACCATCTTCTGCCCGCCGCCTTCAGCGTCCGGGCGGACAGGGGCGGGCGGACAGGGGCATCGGCTGCCGGGAGGAGGCGGCGTCGTCGCAAAGGGAGATCGTCGCGAAGGGCGTGGCGCGCGCCCTCGGCAGCACTGCGCCTTCAGCCGATTTCCAGATGTTTGTAGACCGTCGTTCGGGAGATGCCGAGCTGGCGCGCGGTCTGCTGGATGTTGCCGCCGGTTGCCGCGTAGGTTTCGCGGATCCGTCGGCATCGCTCGCGGCTCAGCGCGCGAGATGAACAATGCGCGCAGGTGGGGGCGTGATCGTCGCTGCCGTCCTCACGGGACAGCGGGACAAGCTCCTCGCGCCCGTGATCGCCCTCGGTTTCGATCGCCGCGCGGCGGAGCCAGAGCTGCAGCTCGCGTATGTTGCCCGGCCAGGGCCGCTGCCGCAGACGCTCGATACCCGTATCGTCGAGCGAGAGATTCGTCGCGTGCCGGGCCAGTAGATGACGGACGATCGCATGGAAATCGCCGCGCTCGCGCAGCGGCGGGATCTCAACCGAGAGCCCATTGAGCCGGTAATAGAGATCGGCGCGGAACTGGCGCGCAGTGACGGCGGCGGCGAGGTCCCGATTGGTGGCGGATACGATCTGCACATCCAGCGTCGCGGTTTTGCCCCCTCCGAGCGCGCGCACCTCCATCGTGTCGAGGAAGCGCAGCAGCGCGGTCTGCGCGGCGAGCGGGATGTCGCCGACCTCGTCCAGGAACAGCGTTCCCCGGTCGGCCAGACGGATGAGCCCTGGCGCGCCCTCGCTGCGCGCATTGGTGAAGGCGCCCCGGTCATGGCCGAACAGTTCGGCGATGAACAGCGATTCCGGCACCGCCCCGCAATTGATGGCGACGAATTCGCCGGCGCGGCCGCTGAGCGCATGGACATGGCGGGCCATCAATTCCTTGCCGGTGCCCGTCTCCCCATGGATATGAACGGCGAGCCGCTCGCGTGTGGCGGCCGCCAGACCGCGCATCCGCCGCTGCAGAAGGGGGTCCTCGCAGACGAAGGCCGCCGGGGATGCGCCCGTGGCCGCGGGCGCCGGCACCGGCGAACGGAGCGCCGCTCCCGGCGCCGGGAGGCGCTCCCGCAGGGGCGGAGCGGCAAAGCGTCGGCACGCGACGTAGAGCAGGCTGCCGGCGCGGTCGCGGACCCGGGCGATGCCGGCGCGGCGCAACTCGTCGAGCACGCCGCCCAGGTCCGGCTCGAACAAGGCGTCGAAGGCGCGCCCGGCCATGGTGTCCAGCCCGGCCAGCAGACCCCGCGCCGCACGATTGATCGACACCAGCTCGCCGTCCGGCGACAGCGCCATGAGGCCGGCCGACAGCGTGTCGAGATATTCGGCCCGCGGATGCAGGGCGAGGAGCAGCACATCCGGCCGGCCATTGACGATCAGCCCGTTCTCGACCGCGGCCGCCGCCATGCGGACCAGAGCGTGGGTATGTTGCTGGCGCGCCTCATTGGAACTCGACGCATCGAGCAGCCCCACCAGCCGGTCCGCCGGGTCGAAGATCGGCACGGCCGCGCAGCTGAGATGGCCATGGCAGGCGAAGAAGTGCTCGCGCCCGTAGATCGAGACCGGTGCCTGCTCCACCAGTGCGAGACCGAGCGCATTGGTGCCGCGCTCACCCTCCAGCCACACGCTGCCAGGCACGATGGAGCGCCCCGCCTCGCTGTCGGCGAAAGACGGGTCGCTCAAGGCATCCAGTACCACGCCGCCGGCATCGGCGAACGCGATCATGAAATTCGAGCCGGCTATCTGTTCATAGAGAAGCTGCATCTGCGCCAGGGCGAGACGGCGCAGCAGCGCCCGCTCCTCGCGCCGGGCCCGCACGTCGGCAAAAGCGATGACCGCCTCTTCCGGCCGTCGCATTGGGTCGAGCCCGCCGGCGAGGCAGCGCTCCCAGCTGCGGGCGATCTCCGGCGACAGCGCGCCGCCGGGCAGGCGGGCGCCTGCCTCCAGAGCGGCACGGGCGTGGGCGACGCTGGACAGCGGCGGGTGAGAGAGGGGCGGCATCGGCGCTGTCCTCCAACGGTTCTTGTGGTTTTGCCGCAGGGTCGGCGCAAAACAGAGCGAAGGCAATATCCAGAAACTGGACACTGTTCGGCCGACCCTGTTCGCCCGGTGAACGCCGAAAGACCTTCGCAGCTGCAGTAAAGCGTTGATGAAGTGAAGGAATAGCGCGTGGCACATTTGCTGCGACGAACCCTCCGACGGCGACGCCACGCGGTGCCGAAAAAGGGAGGACGCCATGAAGGCGCAAGTGCTGAAAAACTACGACACGAGTCTCTCCGGTGACATCTGGGTGGCGGAAGAGAACGTGCCCGACCCCAAAATCGTCAAGTCCACCGATGTGATCGTCCGCATTGGCGGGGCCGGCGTCTGCCGTACCGATCTTCACATCATCGAGGGGGTGTGGAAGCCGCATATGGACCCCACCGGCGACCAGCTGCTGCCGCTCATCATGGGCCATGAGAATGCCGGCTGGATCGAGGAGGTCGGCAAGGAGGTCGAGGGGCTGAAGAAGGGCGACCCGGTGATCGTGCATCCGAAGATCACCGGCGGCACCTGCCTGGCCTGCCGTCGCGGCTTCGACATGCACGGGCCGGGCAGCTTTCCCGGCCTCGACTGCGATGGCGGCTATGCGGAATTCATCTGCACCTCGGAGCGCAACATCGTGCCCCTGCCGCGCTCGCTGGCGCCGAAGGAGGTGGCGCCCTATGCCGATGCCGGCCTCACCGCCTATCGCGCGGTGAAGAAGGCCACACGGCACCTGCTCCCGGGCCAGAGCTGCGTCGTCATCGGCGCCGGCGGGCTGGGGCATATCGGAATCCAGTGCCTCAAGGCGATGTGCGCCGCCGATGTGATCGTGGTCGACAAGTCGGACGCCTCGCTGGCGCTGGCGACCAAGAGCGGCGCCGACCAGGTCGTGAAGGCCGACGGCAACGAGGTCGAGGCGGTGCTGGCATTGACCGGCGGTGCGGGCGCGGAGGCGGTGATCGACTTCGTCGGCGAGAAGGGGACGACCGCGAAGGGCCTCGCCATGACCCGCCCGATGGGCAGCTACTACATTGTCGGCTATGGCGAGGACATCCGGATCCCCGCCGTCGACCTCATCATCTCCGAGCGCAACATCATCGGCAATCTGGTCGGCACCTGGGCCGAACTGACCGAGCTGATGGCGCTGGCCGATCGCGGCCTCGTGGAACTCGCAACGGCGGAATACAAGCTCGCGGATGCGAACCGGGCGCTGCATGACCTCAATGCCGGCAAGATCCACGGCCGGGCCGTGCTGGTGCCCTGACCCGACGCGGCCAGGCATCATGTATTCCAGATAAACGAACGGCGCAGTGCAGCATAACGATCAACGACGCAAGCAAATGTTACCTGTTATTCTGCACTGCACCATTTTCGCATAATGAAACACTTCTGGTCGCGCGATTCGCAAAACAATTCACCGGCGCGATCCGAGCCGTGTTCCACCCCCGTCAAGTCGTTGAAACACCTACTGCGACCACTTGGCACAACGCTTGCTACATTACTATTAGAACAATGCTGACGTGCCCCACGGGGCAGGCCACAAAAAGAACGAAGGGGAGAAGTCCGGGGAAGCTGGCGGCACGGTGACGAGCCGGGCCGGCGGGTCACGAGACGGTCAGGTCAGGACGCCGTCCCGCACCCGTTACGCCAACAGCCGCATCCGGTGCCTTGTACCTTTGCCCAGCCTTTCGAGGCTCGCCGCAGCTGCGACGGGCGAAGGGTTGCTCATGTCTGAAACCCGGCCGGTCGGACGGCAAACGCTGTGCCGCGCCCGGCGGGATGAAATTGACCGTGGACTCCGCTCCAAGAGCAGGATGGCAAAAATGACAAGTACACTGACCCTTAACAAGATCACCGCGCAGAAGGGCATCTCCGTCGCGGATGCCGCGAAGAAGATCGCCGATCTCGGGTGGAACCCCTCCTATGTGCAGGAGGCGATGACCTTCCCGACCGACTACAAGATCACCAAGGCGCCGAAAGACCCGATGAAGCAGGTGCTTCGGTCCTACTTCCCGATGCAGGAAGAAAAGGACAACCGGGTCTATGGCGCGCTCGACGCGGCGCTGCGCGGCGACATGTTCCGCAATGTCGAGCCGCGCTGGGTGGAATGGATGAAGCTGTTCCTGGCCATCATCCCGTTCCCGGAAATCTCGGCGGCCCGCTCCATGGCGATGGTCGGCCGCCTGGCGCCCGGCGAGGACCTGCGTACCGGCTTCACCATGCAGATGGTCGACGAGTTCCGCCACTCGACGATCCAGATGAACCTGAAGAAGTGGTACATGGAGAACTATATCGACCCGGCCGGGTTCGATATCACCGAGGAAGCCTTCGGCAAGTGCTACGCCACGACGATCGGCCGCCAGTTCGGTGAAGGCTTCATCACCGGCGACGCGATCACCTCCGCCAATGTCTACCTGACCGTCGTGGCGGAAACCGCGTTCACCAACACGCTGTTCGTCGCCATGCCCTCGGAAGCGGCGCGCAATGGCGACTACGCCCTGCCGACCGTGTTCCTGTCCGTCCAGTCGGACGAGAGCCGGCATGTGGGCAACGGCCACTCCATGCTGATGTCGATGCTGAAGGAGCCGGAGAACCACCTGCTGCTGGAGCGCGACATGCGCTACGCCTTCTGGCAGAACCACGCCATCGTCGACGCCGCCATCGGCACCTTCATCGAATACGGCACCACCAACCGCGACAAGAACAAGGAATCCTACGCGGAGATGTGGCATCGCTGGATCTTCGAGGATTACTACCGCACCTACATGCTGCCGCTGGAGAAATACGGCATCAAGATCCACCACGACGACGTGCAGACGGCGTGGAAGCGCATTACCGAGAAGAACTATGTGCACAAGATCGCCCAGTTTTTCTCGGTCGGCTGGCCGGTGAATTTCTGGCGTATCGAGGCGCAGACCGACAAGGACTTCGAGTGGTTCGAGCACAAGTACCCGGGCTGGTACGCGCAGTTCGGCGAATACTGGAAGTGGTACGCCAAGCTTTCGCATCGCGGCCAGACCAACATGCTGTTCAACGCCGACACCGGCTATGTCTATCCGCACCGGTGCTGGAGCTCGATGGTGCCCTGCGTGGTGCGCGAGGACATCGTCACCGACACGATCGACGGCAAGCTGCACACCTTCGCCCATGAGCTCGACCGCTGGACCGCGGTGGAAGCCTTCGCCAGCGAGTACCAGGGCCGCCCCACCCCGGCGATGGGCCGCTTCAGCGGCCGGCGCGAATGGGAGAGCTGCTACCACGACTGGGACCTGGCGGACGCCATCCAGGATCTCGGCTTCGTGCGCACCGATGGCAAGACCCTCGTGCCGCAGCCGCATCTGCGCTTCGAGGAGAAGGAGATGTGGACGCTGGACGATGTGCGCGGGCACACGATCAAGAGCCCGCTGATCACGCTGCGGGAGATGAGCCCCGAGCAGCGCGAGAAGCACCTCGCCGACTACCGTGCCGGCTTCACCATCAACCCCTGCAACTGAACGTCGTGGGGGGGGGGCGCGCGGCCGCCGGGCGCGCGGCCG
>JAEYTJ010000084.1 GCA_023434095.1 Pseudomonadota bacterium
CGATTCAGCGGCGTCGCGAGATAGACGGTGCGGCGAAAACCCGGGTCGACGATGCGGAACGTATGGATGGGGGCCTGGCCGGCCAAGCTCGAGATCGAGCCGGGATGGCGCGCGGCGAGCGAGCAGATGGTCGCGCCATGGCCGCGGCGGACCAATTCGAAGATCTGGGGCGAGGCGTCGATCTCCATCGCGATGTTGAGCGGGATTGCGTGGCGTCGCGCCGTCGCTTCCACCAGCACCCGCAGGCCGTGCTCGGGGCCCGGCATCACGAGTTGCAGATGCTGGACGTCGCGCATGCGGATTTCGTCCCTTTCGTTGAGAAAGCGCGCGACAGCGGACCGGTCATAGGTCGCGATATAGAGCTCCTCCTCGGCGATGGGCCGCAGCGAGGCGCTGCGGTCGGTGGCCACCCCGCCGCCGAACACAACGGCCGCATCGAGCGTGCCCTCCCGCAGCCAGCTCGCAATGTAGCCGGACATGCTCTCCACCACCCGCAGGCGAACCTGCGGGAAGCGGGTGAGGCAGGTCTCGACGAGTTGTGCCGTCAGCAGGCCGACCAGCGAGCCCGGCACGCCGAAGCGCACCGTGCCGACGGGCGGCCGCTCCCGGCTGAGCAGGCTCGCCTTGGCATCCTCAACCTGTTTGAGGATGGCGTAGGCATGGGAAAGCAGCTCGCGGCCCTGCTCGGTGAGCGTGAGTCCGCGCGCCCACCGCTCGAAAAGCGCGGTGCCGAGTTCGTCTTCGAGATCCTTCAGCCGCGCGCTCAGCGACGGGGGGCTGCTATGCAGCACCTTCGCGGCGGCGGCGAGCGATCCTGTCTCGGCGATCGCCACGAACGCCCTGAGATCACGAAGGTCCATCTTGCCCCGGCTGGTTCAGGCGACGCACTGTCGCTGCGCCATCCTATCGGCCAGGTCGGCGGCGCGGGCAAGGATGGCGCGGGCCCGATCGGCCACCGGCAGGTCCACCATCGCGCCACGGAAGGTGACCGCGCCCCGGCCTTCGGCCAAGGCCTGCTCGAAAACATCGAGCGCGCCGCGCGCCCAGTCGATCTCGTCCGGCGAGGGCGCGAAGACCTCGTTGAGGATGGGCACCTGGCTGGGATGGATGCAGAAGCCACCGGTGAAGCCCATCTCCCGCGCCTGCTGGATGGTACGGCGGAACTTCGCCTCATCGGCGTAATCAGCAACGGTGCCGACGAAGCCGAGCGGCTGGATGCCGGCATTGCGGGCGGCGACCACCGCCTGGGCGTTATGGATGTACAGCGTGTCGTAGGTGGGCGAGGCGCCGAGCGAAACCGCGAGATCCTCGGCTCCGACGATCAGCCCGGCAACGCGCGGATGGGCGGCGGCGATGGCGGCCATGTTGAGCAGGCCCTCGGCGGTCTCGATCATCACCACGAACCGCGTGTGGCCCGATGCCATTCCGCGCTCGCGCTCGAGTTCGTCGACGATCTCGGCGACTGAGCGGACATGCGCCGCATCCGGAACCTTCGGCAAGGTAAGGCAGCATACATGCGGCCCGACCGACGCCTCGATATCCGCCAAAGCCTGCCGCCAGGGCCGGTTGATCCGCACCACCACATCGAGCCCTTCGGCCGCAAGGCGCGCAGCCGCCGGCGGGACGGCCCTGCGTGCCTCCTCCTTCTGGCCCGGCGGGATTGCGTCCTCGAGATCGAGCTGGATGCAGTCGGCCCCGCGCTCGGCAGCGCGGGCGAGGAAGCGCTCGTTGAGCACCGGGACGAACAGCATGGAGCGCCATGCCGAAGCGGTGTGATTCATCAGGAAACCTCTGCGGGCAGGTGTTGCGTCGCCAGGCCGAGCTCCCGGCGAAGTTCGTCGGTATGCTCGCCCACCATGGGAGCGGGACGCCGGAAAGCGGGCGGGGTGGCGGAAAAGCGCGGAATGATGTTGGGCATCGGCACCGATCCGACATCGCGGTCCGGCAGTTCCACCATCACCTCGCGGCCCTCCACGAAGGGATGATCAAGCAGGTCGGCCACCGAGCAGACCGGTCCGACGGTGACCCCGGCGGCCTCGAACAGGTCCAGGTTCTCCGCCTGGCTGCGAGTGGCGATGAAGGCACCGATGATGGCGTCGAGTTCGTCACGATGGGCGACGCGCGCGGCATTGTCGACGAAGCGGGGATCGTTCTTCAGTTCGGCACGGCCGATGGTCTCGAAAATGCGCTCCGCCATGGATTGCATCGAGCCCGAGAGCGCGACATAGGCGCCGTCGGCGCAAGCGTAGACGTTGCGCGGCGCGGTATGGGACGACTGGTTGCCGGCGCGCGGCGTCGGGCTGCCGGTAAGCCGGATCTGCGCCGCCTCCGCTCCGATCAGGGAATGGATCGGCTCGAACAGCGAGAGGTCGAGCACCTGCCCCGGCCCACCGCCGCGTTCCACGGTGCGCAGGGCGGCCAGAATGGCCGTGGCGCCGTAGAGTCCGGCCACCATATCGGCCATGGCGAGGGGCGGCAGGGTCGGCGGCTTGTCGGGGTGACCGTTCATGAAGGCCCATCCCGACATCGCTTCCACCAGCGTGCCGAAGCCCGGCCGGAGCCGCCACGGGCCGCTCTGCCCCCAGCCGGACACGCGAAGGATGACGAGGCGGGGATTGCGCGCCAGCAGTTCGTCCGGTCCCAACCCCCAGCGCTCCAGCGTGCCGGGCACGAAGTTCTCGACCAGCACCTGCGCGGTGTCGACAAGGCGCAGCAGCATCTCACGGTCGTCGGGCGCATGAATGTCGAGAGCGACGCTGCGCTTGTTGCGGGAATAGACCTTCCAGAACACCTCGACGCCTTCGACACGCCAGCTGCGCAGATCGTCGCCCTTGCCAGGGCGCTCGATCTTGATGACGTCGGCGCCGTAGTCGGCGAGGACGTGCGTCGTCATGTTGCCGGCGACGAGGCGCGACATGTCGACGATGCGCACGCCCTGGAGGGGGCCGGGCCGGTCGGGCTGGAGGGGAATGGTCTGTGGCATGGCGGGCCTCCTCATTCCATCACGATCAGCGGCTTGATCTCCTGCAGCGCATGCATGCGTTCGAGCGCCGTGTTGACGTCGTCGAGGCGGTAGCGGCCGGTGATCATCTTGCCGAACGGGATATGGTCGATATGGGCGGAGGCGAACTGGAGGGCCTTCCAGTAGGACTTCACGTCGCCGGAGAACGAACCGATGACGCGGATGTTCTTCTTCACGATGGTGGAGGGGCTGAAGGTGGTGGTGCCGGTGCCGAGCTGGCCGACCGTGAGATAGCGCCCGCCCTTGCGGACGATATCCAGTCCTTGGCCGAAGGCGTCGGGAAAGCCGGTGAACTCCATCACGATGTCCGGCCCGCGCCCGTCGGTGATCGCGCGCAGACCCGCCACCCGCTCCTCATGCGTGGTGCCCTCAATGGTGAAGGTGTGCGTCGCGCCGAAATCGCGGGCGAGCGCCAGCCTCTCTTCCGGTGCGCCGATGACGCTGACCGAGCGCGCGCCATTGATCCGCGCCACCGCCGCCGCCAGCACGCCGAGCGGGCCGGCACCCTGGATGGCGACATGCTCGGAAGGGTCGATGCTGCCGAGATTGTCGAAGGCGTTCATCACCGAGCGGAAGGCGCAGCTGCACAGGCTGGCGACGCCGTCATCAAGGTTATCCGGCACGCGCACGCGGCCCGATTCCGGCAGCACGTAGCCATATTCCGAGAAACCGCCGAGGAGATAGGGTGGCTTCTCGATGTTCTCGTACATATAAGCGCGGCGATTCTCGCACAGCGTCGGCTGGCGGGCGATGGTGCAGTAGTAGCAATGGCCGCAGGCGGTGTGTGTCCAAAGGATGCGGTCGCCGATAGCGAGCGTCTGGCCGACGCTGTCGCGTTCCGCGCCCTCGCCGATGGCGACCACGCGACCGACCATCTCGTGACCGAGGATCACGGGCAGGTCGACCGCCAGCGAGAGATTGCCGCGCGAGAGATGCACGTCGGTACCGCAGATCGAGCAGGCGGTGGTCCGGACGATCAAGGCCCCGGGCTCCGGGCCTGCGGGCACAGGCACGCATTCGATCTTCACCGGCTCGCCGAAGCGGCGCACGACCGCGGCGCGCGAAAAGTCGGGAAGCTTGGTTTCAGTGTTGATGAGCATGAATCCACACGGTCTAGAGGTAACGGAACCAGAGGGTCGTGAACGGCACGAAGGTGATGATCGCCTGACCGAGCAGGGCCGCGCCGAAGAACCATCCGAGATAGGGGAGCATGTCGGCGAGCCGGGCATTGGCGGCCCGCGCCGCGACGTAGAGGTTGGCGGCCATCGGCGGCGTCAGCAGGCCGATCTCCAGATTGGTCGCGGTGATGATGCCGAAATGGACGGGGTCGATGCCGAACTTCTCCGCCGCCGGCGCCAGCAGCGGGCCCATCAGCAGGATGGAGGCGTTGGTCTCCATGAACGTGCCGACGAGCAGCAGCACGATGTTGACCATCAGCAGGAACGCCACCGGGCTCTCGATATAGGTCGCCACCCACAGCGCGATGTCCTGCGGCACCTGGTTGAGCACCATGGCGCGGTTGAACACGCCGGTCATGGCGATGACGATGAGGATGCCGGAGCCGGTGATCGCGGCCGAGCGGAAGGCCCGGGTGAAGTCCTGTGCTTTCAGCAACCGGCGCAGGATCGAAACGCCGACCGCATAGACGCAACCGATTGCCGCCGCCTCGGTGGGGGTCATGATGCCCCCGTAAATGCCGCCGAGTATGACCACCGGCAGCAGAAGGGCCGACGAGGCATCGAGCAGTACAAGCCGCCGTGGCTTGCCGGCGGCCGGCGTGTCGCCCGCTTCCTGCGAATTCTCCGCGCCGTTCTTCAGCAGCCGGCGCGAAAGCGCGTTGTGCACAACGAGGAACAGGATCGCCATCAGCGCCGCCGGCACCAGAGTGGCGAGGAAGAGCTGCGAGATGGAGACGCCGACGGTGGCGCCATAGAGAATGAGCGGGATCGAGGGCGGCACCAGCACGCCGAGCAATCCAGCCGACGCAGTGAGCGAAGCGACGTAACCCTTGGGATAGCCGCGCCTGATCATGGCGGGGCTGACGATGCCGCCGATCGCCGCCACCGTGGCGACCGAGGAACCGGTGATCGCCCCCATCATCGCGGAGGCGGCGACGGTGATGTAGCCGAACGCCGCCCGCACGCGGCGCAGCATCATCTCGGCCAGCGCGATCAGCTCGGACGCCATGCCGCTGCGGTTCATCAGCTCGCCGGTGAGCATGAACAGCGGAATGGCCACCAGCGGGTAGCTGGAGATTTCCTCATAGGGAATGTTGCTCAACCCGGCGATGGAAAGCCCGAAGGCGTCCATCTGCAGGAAGACGACGAGCCCGAAGGTGACGGCGAGCGGCGCGCCGAGAATGAGGAAGAGGGCCATAAGCCCGAAGGTCAGCGCCATGGATTGTACCCTCCGGGTTCACGACCTTCGCATGCGCGCCAGATGTCGAGCGTCGCGTGGAAGGTCATCAGCGCCGCGCCCACCAGGACGAAGCCGGCGGGGATGGCGACCGGCGTGCCGAGATCGATCAGACGCTCGCCCGACGAACGGGCGTAGTCGAACAGGTCCCAGGCCAGCGCGATGAAGAACAGGCCGAAGACGAGGCAGAGAAGCGCCGCCACGGCGTCGAGCGCGCGGCGCAGACGACCGGGCGGCAGCATCTCCACAATGTCCGCTGTCAGGTGGCGGTGAAGGTGGCTGCACAGCGCCCCGCCAATGAAGGTGAGGGGCGACATCGCGACCATCGCCCACTCGCCGGTATCGGCCAAAGGCAGGTTGAAGAAGCGGATCACGACCGACATCGTCACCGCGAGGATGGCGACGAGCATGGCGGTGACGACCACCGCGTTCTCCATCCGCGCCAGGATCAGCTCGACGCGCATCAGCACGTCGAGCAGGGAGCCGGCCTTGCGGGTGGGCGCGGGGCCGATCGATGGCCCGTTGCCCGCCATCGGCGAGGTCTCGTCAAAGGCCATGGCGATCACTCGCCCCGGGCCGCGGCAATTTCCTTCTTGAGCGCGGCGATGCGTTCGGCGCCGTAGATCGGCTCAAGCTTCTGCCAGCCGATCTGGCCGATGCGCGCGAACTCCGCCATCACCTCCGGGGAAGGAACGAGCACCTCGACACCGCCGGCCCTGATCTTCTCCAGGAAAGACGCATTGGCGGCACGGTTGAGCGCGATCCCCTGGCTTGCGGCTTCCTCGGCCGCCTGCTTGACCTGCTTGCGCTGGTCCTCCGTCAACCGATCCCAGAAGCGCTTGCTGACCGTGATAGCCCCCATCGCATAGACGTGGTTGGTCAGCGTCATGTACTTCTGGGCTTCGAACAGCCGCGAGTTGTAGGTGATGCTGGCGCCATTGTCCTGTCCGTCGACGGTGCCCTGCTGAAGAGCGACGAAAAGGTTCGGCATCGGCATGGTCACGGCCTGCGAACCGGCCGCCTCGAAGAAGCTGCGGATGGAAGCGGAGCCCGGCACGCGGACTTTCAGGTCCTTGAGGTCGTCGGCATTCCTGACCGGATGCTTGGAGTTGGTGACGGCGCGGAAGTCGAGTTCGAAATAGGCCAGCGCCACCATGTTGTGCTTGGCCAGCGTCTCCCCCAGCGTGCGCTGGAGAATGCCGTCCGGGTTGTAGAAGATCTTGTCGACCTCCTGACTATTGGTGGCGATATAGGGGAGATAGTGAATATCCAGCAGCGGATCGAGGCCGGTCAGCGACCCGACGTTCAGAAAGGCGAACTCCACCGCGCCGCGGCTGAGATCGCGCCCCAGTGCCTCGTCCCCGCCGATCTGGCTGTTGGGAAACACGGTGATGTCGATCTCGCCATTGGTCCGCTCCTTGACGAGCCTGGCGAAGATCTGGCTGGCCTCGTCGGCGGCGTTGCCCTGCGCGAAGACATGGCCGAGGCGGGCTTTCTGCGCCACGGCCGGCTGCGCAAGGGCAACAAGAGAGACGGCCGCGAGAGCGGCGAATAGAATTTTCTTCATGGCTTTCCTCCCGGTAACCATCGTCTTCGTTTTGGTTTTTTAGAGACGACAGTCGATTTTTCAGTTGTTGTGATCGATCACCACGGTTTTGGCGACCGTGTACTCCTTCAACGCTTCAAAACCTTTCTCGCGACCGTGGCCGCTCTTGCGGAAACCACCGAAAGGCAGCTCGATGCCACCACCGGCGCCGTAGCCGTTGATGTAGATCTGGCCGGCGCGGATGCCCTTGGCCATGCGCATCTGGCGACCGCCGTCGCGGGTCCAGACGCCGGCGATAAGGCCGTAATCCGTGCCGTTGGCGAGGCGGAGCACGTCGTCCTCGTCGTCGAACGGCAAGGCCGCGAGCACCGGTCCGAAGACCTCCTCGCGCGCCAGCTCATGTGCGCGCGGCACCAGGCCGAACAGCGTCGGTGGCACGAAATAGCCGCCCTTGTCGGCGTCGGGGTGGATCTTTCCCTGCGCGACAAGCTCGACCTTGTCGCGGGCCGCCCGTTCCAGGAAGCCCATCACGCGGTCGCGCTGCACGGCGTTGATGACCGGCCCGCTGTCCAGGTCCTGGGAAGGATAGCCGACCTTCACCGAGGCCATGCGGTCGGCGAGCTTGCGCATGAACGGCTCATAGATCGCGCGCTCGATCAGCACACGCGAGCCTGCCGAGCAGGTCTGCCCGGCATTCTGGACAATGGCGCCGACGATGACCTCACACGCCTTGTCCTGGTCCGCGTCGGCGAACACGATCTGCGGTGACTTGCCGCCGAGTTCGAGCACACAGGGGACATGGTTCCGGGCAGCGGCGGTCTGAACCAACGTGCCAACCTCGGGCGACCCGGTGAAGGACAGGAAGTCGAGCCCGGCATGCGCCGACAGTGCGGCGCCGGCCTCCTCCCCCAGCCCGGTGACCACGTTGATGACCCCGGCGGGAAAGCCGACCTCCTGCGTGAGTTCGGTGAACCGCAGGCAGGACAGCGACGCTTCTTCGGCGGGTTTCAGGATGGCGGCATTGCCGGCGGCGAGCGAGGCGCCCAGCGTGCGTCCGAACATCGAGGCCGGATAGTTCCAGGGAATGATATGGCCAGTGACGCCGCGCGGCTCGCGCAGCACGATGACCTGGTAGCCGGGCAGGAAGGGAATGGTGTCGCCGTGAATCTTGTCGGCGGCGCCGCCGTAATATTCGAAGTAGCGGGCGGTGACGCGGATGTCGTTGCGCGCGAGCTTCATCGGCTTGCCGGTGTCGGCAGCCTCGATCTCCGCCAGTTCCTCGAGCCGGTCGAGAATGAGCAGGCCGAGTCGGCTGAGGAGCCGGCCGCGCTCCAGAGCCGGCATGGAACCCCACGTGCCTTCGAACGCGATACGCGCGGCGGTTACCGCGTCGTCGATGTCGGCCTTCCCACCACGAGCGATACGGCCGATGACCTTGCCTGTGCTCGGATTTACCACCTCCAGCGTGGCGCCAGAGGCGGGCGGCACCCATCGGCCGTCAATGAAAATCTCGTCGCGCCCCATCGGCATCCTCCGCACTCCTTTTTTGCGTTTGCGCTGATGCTCCTACGGCAGATCGGCCTTCGACAATGCCGAAAAATCATAAGTTCCGTTCGGGTTTTCCGAATGCTCGCCCAATGCGGACTGACATCGTTAAGTCCCACAGGCCCCCATCGACCCCCAAATCGACCCCGGCGACCAGTCGAGCCGTGCAAGGTGCACGATCACGTGGGAGCCGCAGTCGCACAGTCGGCCTTGAGGTTACGTTCAAGGCGCACGAACCGTGCGCCGTTACCGACCTCGATCAGCCGGACAGCGCCTTAGGTGCAGATGGTGCTGCCTTGCAGGCATATCGGGCGCTGGATCTTGCGATTGAACACCTAGTGCCCCGGGCTCTGCGTGGGGTCATGAGGAGAGGTCACGAATCGCACAGTGATCGCTCTCACCGCGCAGTCCCGCGAGCCGCATGGCCGCAGAATGCCCAGCCGTGGCGACGATGGCGATATCCTCAAAGCCCGGCTCATGCGCCCGCCCCGATCGAGGATGAACCCGGCCGCGCGCGCATCGCAGGTCGAAGGGCAGCAGTTTTAGAGATGTTCGAGGCTCTGCCACCACTCGCCGAGCTTGCGGGCCCTTGTGGTTGCTCCCTCCCGCTCGGCCTTGGCGATACCTCTGCCGACCTCCGCAGCGGAAATGACAGACATGAACAAATACGGACTGGCCTCGTCCAGCCAGGCGATTATCTCTGGCACCACGCCGCGCTTTGAGGGCGCCAGTGCGGAGATGACGTTGGTGTCGACCAGAAACATCAGAGATCGACGACGGAGAGGGCAGGCTTCGCGTTTCGCGCTTCGCGGTGGGATATCCCCCTCATCGCAGGGGAAGGAGGCCAGCAGCCTGCCAAAACTCGGAACATTCGCCAGCTTTTCATAGTCCTCGAACGACAGGACGACCGCCTACTTGCGACCGTACCGTGCGATGACTGCAGGATGGCCTTTCACGGCCTCGTCAATCACGGCCGCCAGACACGCCTTCGCGTCTTTAAGCTGGATTTCCCGCAGGGCCCCTTCCGACATGACTACAGTGGTCATATCGTTCGAATCGCCTTGGGCGATAAGGTACTCCCCCGTATTGAAGGCCGAGCCAGCGGCGCAGCTCCGAATCCTCTGTCGCGCTTTGCCTAGGACACGGACTCGTTAGCTGATGCGATCCATATTGGTCGGCAGAAGCAGGGCTGATGACATCCCATTCTTCGTCGCTCAATTCGTGACGGCCGCATGGCCATCTCCTTGCTAGGAGACTGAATCACACACGAGGACGAAGATGAAACCCGTTTATGGGGACACGGGCTAGATGGGCGACGCAAAGCGGACGTCGCTGAAAGGGGGGCCGAGGGGCAGCTAAGGGTCAGACACGGCAGCCAAATGGTTCGGACAGCGAGCCCTTAGGAACCGGTTGTCCCATTCGTCTGTGGTTTCCGCGTCGGCGGCCGCACTTCCGCGACATCGCGACTTCAAACTGCCTGTTCGCGCCGACCATGTAACCGAGCTGTAACCGCGGCCTCGTCTGGTCGCTTCACGCAACTGAGATCGCCAAGCCCCAAAACGACAAAAGCCCCGCTATCGCGAGGCTTTCTGACATAGGAAAACTGGAGCGGGCGATGGGATTCGAACCCACGACCCCAACCTTGGCAAGGTTGTGCTCTACCCCTGAGCTACACCCGCCCGCTCCGTCGTTCGTGCCGGCGTTGGTTGCCACCCCGAACGGGCCGTCTCTATGCCCCAGCCTCGTGGAGATTGCAACGGGGTCTCGCAGGATTTCTCACAGGCCAATGACGCCGCCGCCAACCGCCGGCCATACAGGCGCCCGCACCTCAAAAGCTGC
>JAEYTJ010000106.1 GCA_023434095.1 Pseudomonadota bacterium
AAGAAGGTGAGGATGGTGCCGGGCGAACCGGCCTCGTCGCCATAATAGAAGTGGTAGGTGCCGGGATCGTCGAAGTTCACCGTCTTCTTTACCAGCCGCAGACCGAGCGTGCGGGTGTAGAATTCGACGTTGCGGCGTGCATTGCCGGCGATCGCCGTCACATGATGGATGCCGTTGCGGTTCATGGTCTTGCCCTCCTGTGAGCGCCAACCGCGCTCCGTTGCGACAAGAGATAACCCGGCAGCAGCGCAATGCCAGAGCCTATCAATTGCGTTGACGCAATCTCATCTGTGCTGCTATCGTTATCCTGTCGCGTGCGGGGCCGATTGGCCCTTCCTCGCCGCACCTTCCGCCGCCGCCAAAGCCGAGGATCCGCATGGCCGAACCGTTCAAGAATCTCGGATGGGACGACTTCCGCCTGATCAAGGCGGTGGCGGACGCGAAGGGCCTGCCGGCGGCGGCGATGACGCTCGGGGTCAACCATTCCACCGTGTTCCGCCGGCTGAAGCAGATCGAGGAACAGCTCGGCACGGTGCTGTTCGAGCGCCACCGCACCGGCTACGCCCTCACCCCCGCCGGCGAGGAGATGGTGGCGCTGGCCAACCGGCTGGACGAGGAGATCACCGCGGTCGGCCGCAAGCTCGCCGGGCGCGAGCCCGCTCCCTCCGGCGAACTCCGGGTGACGACGCCGGATTCCCTGCTGATCCATCTGCTGATGCCGATACTTGCCACCTTCCGCGAGCGCTACCCGGAAGTGCGGCTCGACATCGTGCTCAGCAACCAGCCGCTCAACCTCTCCAAGCGCGATGCCGACGTCGCCATCCGTGCCACCGACAACCCGCCGGAAAACCTCGTCGGCCGCCGCGTCGCACGCATTGCCTGGGCGCTGTACGGACGCGCCGCCGATTTCCCCGAGCCTCGCGCGGTGACCGCTCAACAGCTGGAGGCGAGCAACTGGGTATCGCTCGGCGACAGCCTCGGCTCGCTGAAGACGGTGAAGTTCGTTCAGGAGAACGTCGCCGCCGACAAGGTCGCCTACAAGATCAACAGCGTGCTCGGCCTTGCCGAGGCGGTGGAGTCAGGCATCGGCATCGCGCATATTCCCTGCTTCATCGGCGATGCGCGGCCGTCGCTCGTGCGGCTGGGCCCGCCGGACGACGACTACGCCGCCGACCTCTGGCTGCTGACCCATCCGGACCTACGCCATTCGCCGCGGGTGCGGGCCTTTCTCGATTTCCTCGCCGGGGAGATCGCCCGGCACCGCCGCTTCATCGAGGGGCAGATCGAGATTGAACCGGAAGCGACGCCCGAAAGGGTCGCCCCGCCGGCGGCCGCTACGGCTTGAGGCGCGCCAGAAGACGGTCGCGCAGGCGGCTGAGATCGCTGGTGAGGGCGCGCAGTTCCTCGGAATCGTGGTCGAGGCAGACGCCCATCTCGGCGGGAACCCGTTCGGCCTCATGGCGCAGCGCCCGCCCCTTCTCGGTGAGATGGACGCGCACCTGCCGCTCGTCGGCCGCGTCGCGCACCCGGCGCACCAGCCCGGCAGCCTCCAGCCGCTTCAGCAGCGGGGTCAGCGTGTTGGTCTCCAAGAGCACGCGGTCGCCGATCTGGCCAACGGTGAGTCCCTCCTCCGACCACAGCGTCACCATGGCGATGTATTGCGGATAGGTCAGGCCCAGCCGGTCCAGCATCGGCTTGTAGACGCGGTTGAACGCATGGTTCGCCGAATACACCGCGAAGCAGAGAAAGTCGTCGAGCCTGAGGGTGTCGTCGGTACTGGACATATCGGAACCATGCATGCTGCCGCTTGGCACCGTGCGCCGGCGGCGGGCTGCCGACAAGCGGGTTTTTGCGTAACGCCGGGCCGATTCCGGGCTCCGCCGGGCCGCCCGGTTTGAAGATGGCGCCCGCCTCCTCTATAGCAACCGGGAGACTTTCGTCGGGGGTGAGGTGTTCATGTCGGGTGGAGCTGCGACGACCAGGCCGGGCGGCCTGAGCGAGACGCCCTCGCTCGCCGATCTGAGCCCGACCGGACGGCGCTCGGCGCGGCTGCGGCTGCGCGCGGCCTGGATGTACTATGTCGAGGGCATGACCCAGAGCGCCATCGCCGAGGCGCTGGACATCGGCCGCGTCACTGTGGTCCGCCTTCTCGCCGATGCCCGCCAGCTCAACGAGGTGAAGATCTCGCTCTCGCGCGAGATCGCCGAGCTGCCCCGGCTGGAAATGGGCCTGCAAAAGGCGTTCGGCCTGCGCGAGGCGGTGGTCGCCCCCGTCTCCGGCCCGTTCGCCGATGCCACCAGCGCCATCGGCGCCGCGACCGGGCTGTTCATCTCGGACCTCATCCGCTCCGACATGAAGATCGGCTTCGGCTGGGGCCGCACGCTGATGCGGGCTCTCGGCTTCATCGACGAGAAGACGGTCTCCAACCTGCAGGTGATCTCGCTGCTGGGCGGCATCACCAAGGCCAAGCAGTACAACCCCTCCGAATTCGCCTGGCAGCTCTCGCGGCTGTTCCAGGCCGACTGCCACCTCATCGCCGCCCCCGCCATCGTCGACAGCGTCGCGACCAAGCAGGCGCTGATCGAGCGCTGCGGCCTCGGCACGGTCTACAACCTCGCCCGGGAGATGGACGCGGTGGTGCTGAGCGTCGGCGAGATGGAATCAGAGAGCACCTCGCTGCGCTTCGGCTTCTTCTCCGACGCCGACTGGGCCTCGCTGATCGACGCCGGCGCGGTGGGCGACGTGGTCTACAATTTCATCGACATCGAAGGCCGGCCGGTCGACCACCCCATCAACACACGCGTCATGTCGATCCCGATCGAAACCCTTCAGGCCACCCCGGAGCGTATCCTCACCTCCGGCGGGCCCGGCAAGGCCAAGGCGGTGCTCGCCGCGCTGCGCATGCTGCGCCCCACCGTCTTCATCACCGACGAGATCACCGCGGCGGCGGTACTGGAAGAGGCCGGCGCCACCTACTGAACGTGGAAGCGCGGGATGCGGCCGCACGCGCTCTTTGCCTCGGAACAAATGTCGAGTACCGAAGAACAATGACGCTTGCGCCGAAAGTCGCAGGCGCGCCTCAGGGAAGGGTTGGGCGTATGCTCGGTGCAAACAGGCTCGGTGCTGGCGGGATCGTGCGGACGGGGATCGCCGCCGAGCTGGAACAGTGGACCGCCAAGCACGGGCCGGTGACGATCGGCCTCGCCGGCGCCGGCCAGATGGGCACCGACCTCATCGTGCAGGCGGCGCTTATGCCGGGCGTGCGGATCGGCGCCGTGACCGAGCTGAACGCCCAGACCGCCATCGACGCCGCCTTGATGGCCGGCCACCGCCGCGAGGACATCGTCAGCGCCTCCACCAGCGCCACCATCGACCGCGCCATCGAGGCCGGCCACTTCGTCGTCACCGACGACTACACCGCCATGTGCGCCTCCGGCCATATCGACGTGGTGATCGACGCCACCGGCAGCCCGAACATCGGCACGCTCGTCTCGCTGGAAGCCATCCGCAACGGCAAGCATGTGGTGCTGCTGAGCGTGGAGGCGGATATCACCATCGGCCGCTACCTCAAGCAGGAGGCGCGGGCGGCGGGCGTCGTGCTCACCGGCGCGGCGGGCGACGAGCCGGCCGCCACCATCGAGCTGATCGGCTTCGCCCAGGCGCTGGGCTTCGACATCGTCTGCGCCGGCAAGGCGAAGAACAACGCCTTCAAGCCGGACGCCGTCCCCGACGAGTTCGAGGAGGAGGCGCGGGCGCGCAACATGAACCCGCGCATGCTGGTCGAGTTCGTCGACGGCTCCAAGACCATGGTGGAAATGACAGCGCTCGCCAATGCCACGGGCCTGGTGCCCGACGTGCCTGGCATGCACGGCCCCCACGCCGACCGCGACGTGCTGGCGCAGGTGCTGTGCACCAAGGAGGATGGCGGCATCCTCTCGCGCTCCGGCGTGGTCGATTTCACCCTCGGCAAGGGTGTGGCGCCGGGGGTGTTCTGCATCGTCAAGCCGCGCCATGAGCGCGTGCTGGAACGCATGTCCGACCTCAAGGTCGGCCCCGGCCCCTGCTTCGCGCTGATCCGCCCCTTCCACCTCACCAGCCTGGAAGTCCCGCTCTCGGCGGTGCGGGCGGTGATGCACGGCACCCGCGACATGGAAGTGCTCGACCATCCCGTCGCCGAGTGCACGGCGGTGGCCAAGCGGGACCTCAAGCCAGGGGACATTCTCGGCAGGATCGGCGAATATGATTACCGCGGCTACACGATGAGCTGGCGCGACGCGCGCGACAGCTTCGCCCTGCCGCTGGGCCTCGCCGAGCGCGCCCGAGTGCTGAAGCCGGTGAAGGCCGGCGAGCGGCTGACCTATGACAACTGCCTGCCCGACGAGCAGCTGATCGTCACCCAGATCCGCCGCCGCCTCGACCAGACCGACGCCCAGTTCCTGGCGGCGTAGCACGTCGCCTTCGCGCGCGCGCCTCATCCCGGATGGGCCGCAGGACCGGGCCGGAATCGGCGGCATGAAGCCGGCGAGCGCCTGCGTGCCCTAAAGCCGGCCTTGAGCCGGCACCTCGGCATTAGGCGGCGCTGCCGGCGCCGATCCGTCTTCACGGAACGAGAAAGTGCCTCGTCCCGAGGCATCCGCCTTGGAAAGCCGCCGTCACGCGTTGCCCGGGCGCGACGTGGCGAGGGTGGTGAAGCGCGCGTCGAGCAGGCGCGCTTCCGCTTCGGCCAGCGCCTCGGCGAGCTGGCGGACCTGTGCGGGATCGAGCACCAGCTGCAGCGCCGGCACCGGCTCGCCAGGCTTGGGCTGCTGGGTGCCGATCTCGAGGCGCAGGCCTACCTTGTCGGTGCCGAACAAAGCGGTGGTGAAGGCCAGCATCGGCCACACCTTCAAATGCCCCTTGTCGTCCTTTTCCCAATCGTCGAAGCGCTGTGCCATGGGTGTCTCCTACTGTGCGTTGTCCCCGTCTAGCACCGAAAGGGGCGCACGCGACAGGTCGCGCCGTTGGAGCCCCGCCGTGCACGGCTCAATGGAAGTCACGCGATTTCGGCAGCACCCGCACCTGCCGGGGATGGCCGTGCCCGCTGCGTCGGCCGGCGAGCAGGTGCCCGGCCGGCGAGGGTTTTCCCTGCCCCCGCACGTCTTCGCCCGGATCGGCCTGCGGCGAGGGCATGGCGCGCACATCCTCGAACAGGCGGGCGAGTTCGCCGGTGCGGTCGAACACGCGCTCGCCCATCACATGCACCACGCCCTCCTTGCTCTTCTGCACCCGGCCCTCGACGACGACGAGTCGGGCGCCCATCACTTCCGCCCGGTAGCGCTCGAACTGGCGGGTCCACAGCAGCACGTTGACGATGCCGGTCTCGTCTTCCAGCGTCATGAAGATGGCGTTGCCCTTGCCCGGCCGCTGGCGCACCAGCACGATGCCGGCCGCGCGCAGCCGCACCCCGTCGCGCGCCGCCGCGACATCGGCGCTGGAGGCCACGCCCTCGGCCGCGAACACCGCGCGCAGCATGCCCATGGGATGGCCCTTCAGCGACAGGCGCGTGGTCTGGTAATCCACCGCGACCTGCTCGGGCAGCGGCATGAGCGGCAGATGCGCGTCCGCATCGCTGCCGAGTTCGCGCGCCTCGACCGCCGCGAACAGCGGTAGCGGCGCGTCGTCGGGCAGCCGGCGCATGGCCCAGGCGGCCTCGCGCCGGTCGAGCCCCAGGGAGCGGCAGGCATCGGCATCCGCCAGTTTGGCGAGAGCGGCCGCCGGCAGGCGGGAGCGGTGGGCGAGCGTCTCGACATCGTGCAGGAAACCCCGTGCCCGCGCCTCAACCAGTTGCGCGCTCCATTCCTCCTTGAAGCCGTCGAGCTGACGCAGGCCGAGCCGCAGCGCCAGCGGCACGCCGGGTGCGTCACGCTCCAGCGTGTTGTCGTGGAAGCTGAAATTGACGTCCGGGCCCCGGATCTCGACTCCGTGCTCCTGCGCATCGCGCACGATCTGCGCCGGGGCATAGAAACCCATAGGCTGGGAATTAAGCAGCGCGCAGGCGAAGATCGCGGGATAGCGGCATTTGAGGAAGGCGGAGATGTAGACCAGCTTGGCGAAGGAGGCCGCGTGGCTTTCCGGAAAGCCGTATTCGCCGAAGCCCTTGATCTGCTCGAAACAGCGGGCGGCGAAGGCGGGGTCGTAGCCGCGCGCGCTCATGCGCTCCACCAGCAGCTTCTGGAAGGTGCCCATCGTGCCGTTGTGGCGGAAGG
>JAEYTJ010000127.1 GCA_023434095.1 Pseudomonadota bacterium
GCCGAGAAGCGCGACCACCGCCGGCTCGGCCGGGAGATGGACCTGTTCCACTTCCAGGAGGAGGGGCCGGGCGTCGTGTTCTGGCACCCCAAGGGCTGGAACCTGTTCCAGAACCTCGTTTCCTACATGCGCCGCCGCCTCGCCGCCGACTATAGCGAGGTCAACGCGCCGCAGGTGCTCGACAAGTCGCTGTGGGAGACCTCCGGCCACTGGGGCTGGTACAAGGACAACATGTTCAAGGTGCAGCCGGCCGGCGACACCGAGGACAATGACCGCGTCTATGCGCTGAAGCCGATGAACTGTCCCGGCCATGTGCAGATCTTCAAGCACGGTCTGAAGTCCTATCGCGACCTGCCCATGCGCCTCGCCGAATTCGGCGCGGTGCACCGCTACGAGCCTTCGGGCGCGCTGCACGGGCTGATGCGCGTGCGTGGCTTTACCCAGGACGACGCCCACATCTTCTGCACCGAGGAGCAGATGGCGGCGGAGTGCCTGAAGATCAACGAACTGATCCTCTCCACCTATGCCGATTTCGGCTTCGAGGAGATCGTGGTCAAGCTCTCCACCCGGCCGGAGAAGCGGGTCGGCTCGGACGCAGTGTGGGACCACGCCGAGGACGTGATGGGGCGGGTGCTGACCCAGATCGAGGCGGAGTCCGGCGGCAAGATCAAGACCGGGATCCTGCCGGGCGAGGGCGCTTTCTACGGCCCGAAATTCGAGTACACGCTACGTGACGCGATCGGCCGCGAATGGCAGTGCGGCACGACGCAGGTCGATTTCAACCTGCCGGAGCGCTTCGGCGCCTTCTATGTCGATGCCGACGGCTCGAAGAAAACGCCGGTCATGATCCACCGTGCCATTTGCGGCTCGATGGAGCGATTCACCGGTATTCTCATCGAGCACCATGCCGGCCATTTCCCGCTCTGGCTGGCGCCGGTGCAGGCGGTGGTGGCGACCATCACCTCCGAGGGCGACGACTATGCCCGCGAGATCGTCGCGGCGGCGAAGAAGATGGGGCTTCGGGTCGAGCTCGACGTGCGCAACGAGAAGATCAACTACAAGGTGCGCGAGCACTCGCTGGCCAAGGTGCCGGCGCTGATCGTCGTGGGGCGCAAGGAAGCGGCCGAGCGGACCGTCTCCATCCGCCGCCTCGGCTCGCCGAACCAGACCACGCTGACGCTCGACGAGGCGCTGGCGAGCCTGGTGGCGGAGGCGAGCCCGCCGGATACGCAGCGGGATTGAGTCACCCGCCCCAAAGTGTCATCCCGGACGGCCGCAGGCCGATCCGGGAGCGCACGACATGTGCCCGCGCTCCCGGCTCTCGCTGCGCTCGGCCCGTCATCCTGAGGCACCCGGCGCAGCCGGGTCTCGAAGGACGCAGATGTCTGCCGCGTCACACCGCCTGCGTGCTTCGAGGCCGGCCTTCCGGCCGGCACCTCAGCATGACGAGGGACATGAGGCAGCCTCTGCCCTTCCCGACAATCCCCGCCGCCGCCCTACTTGTCCGGCGTTTCGGCCGGGCGGACGGGTGGCGGTATCGGCGGGGGCGGGTAGGGCTCGGTCTCCCGCCGGAGGCTGGGATTGGAGGTGGCGCCGGGCACGTTGAGCCGGCGCTGCTGGGGCGTCCAGTAGGACGGGCCCTGCATGAGGTTCTGGCTGTTGGGTCGGACCGAATCGCGTCGCTGGGGCATGTAGGGGCTCGGCTTGGTGACCTGGGAAAGCGCGGGGGCGCAGGTGAGCAGCGTCGCCGCCAGCAAAAGACCCGCTCGGAACATCTTCATCGCTGTGTCGCGCCTCCCTGATCCTATGTAGGGCGCCGCTGGCACACGCGCCACGGCTTCGGGATCTTCCGGCATGATCCATGGGCGCCGCGCTGTACCCCGATACGGGTATCGGTGCGTAAGGCCGGGAACGTGCAGCTTTTGTGGTCGGCCGGAGCCTGCGGCGGCGTTGCTAAGGCCGCTCATTGTGTGGATAGTCCGGCCTTGCCCGCATCCGGGCGGGGTCGAGACGCACGTCGGTGGAAGCGGGATCATGACGGACCAGAACGCGGCGATTCTGGTGGTCGACGATGTCGCCGAGAACCGCGACCTGCTGCTGCGCCGCCTGAAGCGCCTCGGCTTCGCCCATATCGACCAGGCCGCCAATGGCGTCGAGGCGCTCGCCGCCATCGACCAGAAGCCCTACGACCTCGTGCTGCTCGACATCATGATGCCGGAGCTGGACGGCTTCGGGGTGCTCGACCGGCTGCGCGCCGACGGGCGGATCAACGAGTTGCCGGTCATCGTCGTCTCCGCGCTCAACGAGATCGAGCCGGTCGTGCGCTGCATCGAACTGGGCGCCGACGACTTCATCTTCAAGCCGTTCAATCCGACGCTGCTGCGTGCCCGCGTTCTCGCCACGCTGGAGAAGAAGGCTCTGCGCGACCGCACCCGCGACGAGCTGAAGCGCAAGCAGGCCGAGCTGATCGAGGCACGGACGCTGCAGCTGGCGCTGGTGCCGCCGCCGTTCAAGGGGCCTTTCGGCGGGCGGAATCTCGCCATCGACGTCTTGCTGGAGCCGGCCAAGGAAGTCGGCGGCGACCTCGTCGACTATTTCCCCGTCGGCGAGGGCCGGATGGTGGCGATCATCGGCGATGTCTCCGACAAGGGCGCGGGCGCGGCGCTGATGATGGCGCGCACCCATTCCATGTTCCGCTCGCTCGGCACCCGTCCGGACGCGGCCGAGCTGTTCGCCGATCCGGCGCGGGCGGCGGGGCTGGTGAACGACGCGCTGGCGCGGGGCAACGCGTCCTGCATGTTCGTGACGCTGCTGCTGGCGGTGGTCGATGTGCCGGCCGGTACGCTCACCTATGTGCGCGCCGGCCATGTGCCGCCCTATCTGCGGGCGCGCGACGGCGCCGTGTCGCGGCTCACCGCCGCCGGAGGGCCGGCGCTGGGGGTGATGGAGGAGTTCCCCTACAGCGCTGCGACCGTGCCTCTCGCCGCCGGGGAGCGGCTGATGGTGGTGACGGACGGGCTAACCGAGGCGCACGACCACGCCGGCGAGCTTTATGGCGAGGAGCGGGTGGGCGCCTTTCTCGCCCGGCTTGGTCCGGACGCGTCGCCCCTGCCGCATCTGGCGGCGGCGGTGCGCGCGTTCGAGGCCGGGCTGCCGGCATTCGACGACATGGCGGCGCTGCTGCTGACGCTGGACGCGCCGGAGACTGTGTGAGGGGACGAGGGACGGGATGACCGAGGACGAGTGGGTGAGCGAGGCGACGCTGCTGCGCGCGACGCTCGAGAACATGTCGCAGGGCGTCGCCATGTACGACGCCAGGCACCGGCTGGTGACCTGGAACCAGCTTTTCCGCGACTATCTCAACATGCCGGAGGAGTTCCTCGGCACGGAGCACACCTTTTCCGATTACATCCGCTATCTCGGCGCCCGGGGCGAGTTCGGAGACGTCGACATCGAGACCGCGCTGGCCCAGCGCCTCGTCCAACTGGAGACGCCGCACCGATTCGAGCGCACGCGGCCGGACGGCACCATTCTCGAAGTGAGGCGCGATCCGGTGCCGGGCGGCGGTTTCATCGCCATCTACACCGACATTACCGAGCGCAAGCTTGCCGAAATGAAGCTGCGCGAGGACGAGGAGCAGCTGCGCGCCATCGATGCCGCGGCGCCCATCGGGCTCGTCATCATGGATGTGGCCGAGCGCGTGGTGCGTCACTGCAATGGCTGTCTCGGCCGGCTGATCGGCCGCGAGGTGGACACGCTGATCGGGCGACCGCTGCGCGGGCTGTTCGACGATCCCGCACGCGGGCAGGAGCTGGAGGCTATCCTCGCCACGCCCAGCAGCGAGCGGCAGGAGTTCAACCTGCCGCATGCGGACGGCTCCACCATCTGCACGATGGTGTCGCATGAGAGGCTGGATTTTCGCGGCAAGCCGGCGGTGATCGCCACCTTCGTCGACATCAGCGACCGGGTGCGCATGGAGCAGCAGCTGCGCGAGGCGAAGGAAGCGGCGGAATCCGCCAGCCGCGTGAAATCCGCCTTCCTCGCCAATATGAGCCATGAGCTGCGCACGCCGCTCAACGCCATCATCGGCTACAGCGAAATCCTCTCCGAGGACGCCGCCGATGCCGGCGACAGCGCCATGGTGGCCGATCTCGACAAGATCCAGGCGGCGGGCAAGCACCTTCTGGGTCTGATCAACGACATTCTCGACCTCTCCAAGATCGAGGCCGGGCGCATGGACGTCTATCTGGAGCAGGTGTTCCTGACCCGCATGGTCGAGGAGGTGAAGACCATCGTCGGGCCGATGATGCAGAAGAACGCCAACCGCTTCGTCATCGACTGCCCGGTCGACATCGGCACGCTGCGCACCGACGTCACCAAGCTGAAGCAGAGCCTCATCAACCTCCTTAGCAACGCCGCCAAGTTCACCAAGGAAGGCACGGTGACGCTGCGCATCGCGCGCGACACGCTGCCCGATGGCAGCGAGGCGGTGCGCTTCGATGTCAAGGACAGCGGCATCGGCATGAGCGAGGAGCAAATGGGCCGCCTGTTCCAGGCCTTCACCCAGGCGGATTCCTCGACGACCCGCAATTTCGGCGGCACCGGCCTCGGGCTCACCATCACCAAGCATTTCGCCGCCATGCTCGGCGGCAGCATTTCGGTGGCGAGCCAGCCGGGCACGGGCTCGACCTTCACCATCGAACTACCGGTGGAGGCGCATCTGGTCGGCGCGCATGCCGATGACGACGAGATCGTCGATCCCGGCGTGCCCGCGACGCCCGGCGCGATCACCGTGCTGGTGGTCGACGACGACCCGGCGGTGCACGACGTGCTCACCGCCACCCTCGGCAAGGAGGGCTATGTGCTGCGCCACGCCCGCGACGGGGTGGAGGCGCTGAATATCATGCGCAAGGAGCCGCCCGACATCGTGACGCTCGACGTGATGATGCCGAAGATCGACGGCTGGTCCGTGCTCGGCATCATGAAGTCGGAACCGGCGCTGGCGCATATCCCGGTCATCATGCTCACCATCGTCGACGACCGGAATCTCGGATATTCGCTCGGCGCCTCTGAATACATGACCAAGCCGATCGACCGGCAGCGGCTGATCGCGCTGGTGCACAAATTCGCGCCGGGCAACGAGGACGGCGTCGTTCTGGTGGTCGACGACGACGCCGAGGTGCGCGCCATCATGCGCACGACCATCGAGGGCGCCGGCCTGCCCGTGGCCGAGGTGGCCAATGGCGAGGAGGCGCTGGCATGGCTCGGCGCGCATCCGCTGCCCGCCCTCGTGCTGCTCGACCTCATGATGCCGGTCATGGACGGCTTCGCCTTCCTCACGCGGGTGCGGGCCGAGCCGGCCTATGGCGACCTGCCCATCGTCGTGCTCACGGCCAAGGAGCTCACCGAGGATGAGCGGGAGTTCCTGGCGCGCAACACACTGCTGATTCTCAACAAGGGCGCGCAGCCGATCGGCTCGCTCGGCGCGGCGCTCGGCACGATCGCCAGCCATGGCCACTAAGAGGGCGCGATGACGAAGATTCTCCTCGTCGAGGACAATGAGATGAACCGCGACATGCTCTCGCGGCGGCTCTCGCGCAATGGCTTCGAGGTGCTGATCGCGGTGAACGGGCAGGAGGGTGTCGACCTGGCGCTCGCCGAGAAGCCGGCGCTGATCCTGATGGATATGAGCCTGCCGGTGCTCGACGGGTGGGAGGCGACGCGGCGGGTGAAGGCGCATCCCGAGACCGCGGCGATCCCGGTCATCGCGCTCACAGCCCACGCCATGGCGTCGGATCGCGAGCAGGCGATGGCGGCGGGATGCGACGATTTCGACACCAAGCCGGTCGAGCTGCCCCGCCTTCTGGAGAAGATCCGGACCCGGCTCGGCCTGCCGGAATGAGGCCGGCGGGGCCGTCACGGTTCTGTCATGCCGAACTTTCATAACGGCCCGCGCGTTGCAGCCTGCCGCATCCATGCGGCGGAGGAGCGGTTCGTCGCGCGCCAATTCGATATCTAACGGACGACAAGGCAGGCCATGGCAACCATCGCGCTCCTGTTCAGCGGTCTGGGGCTGTTCTTCATCGGCGTGCGTGGGCTTTCTGCCAATCTCGTGCCGCTCGTCGGCCGACGGGCGCGCGCGGCCTTCGCGCGGGCGCTGCGCGGCAATGTCAGCGCCGCCATAAGCGGCACGCTGGCGGGGATGATCACCCAGAGCTCGACGGCGGTGTCGTGGATCGTTGTTTCCTTCGTGCGCGGCGGCGTGCTGACCGACGGGCCGGCGCTGCTGGCGCCGAGCTGGTCGAATGTCGGCACCTCGCTGCTGCCGCTGGTCGTCGCCATCGACACCTCGACCGCCGCCGGCCTCGTCATCGGCGTGGTCGGCTTCATCACCTATTTCCGCCTGGCGCGCGGCGCCCGCATGCGCAACGTGCTGGAAGCGGCTCTGGGCGCCGGCCTCCTCCTGTTCGGCATGCATCTGGTCGCCGTCGCCGTCGGACCGATGCGCGAGGCGCTGCTCGGGCATCCCTGGTGGGAGCTGGCCGTCCAGAACCCGTGGCTCCTCGCGGCGATCGGTGCCGGCTTCTCGCTGGCGGCGCAGTCGTCCTCGGTCGCGGCGGCGCTCGCCGTGGCGGCGGTGGGCGGCGGGCTCCTGGATTTCGGCGCGGCCCTGCCGCTGGTCGCGGGCGCCAACGCGGCGGCGATGATCAACAACGCGGTGCTGATTCCCGGCGAGACGCGGCCGGGGCGTGTCGTCTTCGCGCTGCAAGTCGTGCAGAAGGCGGCGGGTTCGCTACTGCTCGCGGCGCTTGCCGTCTTCGCGGAGCTGCGGCCGGATGCGATGGCGGCGGTGCTGCCGGCCGACGGCGACGTGGGCGCCGAACTGGCGGTGATCTTCCTCGCCGCGCAGATCGGCGGCGCGACCGCCTCGGCGTTGCTGGAAGGGCCGACCCGGCGCCTCGTCGCCCGGCTGCTTCCGATGAATGCGGTCGAAACCCTCTCCCAGCCCGCCTTCCTGCTGCGCGAGGCGCTGAGCGACACCGAGGCGGCGCTCGACCTCGCGACGCGCGAGGTGGCGCGGCTGAGCGGGCGCCTGCCGCTGATGGTCGAGCATGTGCGCGAGGAAGGCGACGCGACCGCTCCGTCCGCCACCGTTCTGCGCACTGCCGGGGCCAGCCTGACCGAGGCCATCCGTGCCTATCTGGCCTCCCTGCTCGACGCGCCGCTGGCCCGCGACCAGGTGGCGGTGGCGCTGCTGCTCGACGATGCCGCCAACAATGCGGGCGCTCTGCACGAGGCGCTCGCCGACTACGCGCACGAAGCCGCCATCGTCCGCAACGTGCCGACCGCCCAGCGGCTGAACGAGGCGTTGCATTTGCTGCTCGGCGCCGTCGCCGACCATGCCGAAAGCCTCGGAGAGGAAGAGCCGGAACTGGTGCTTGCCCTGCTCGGCCATCGCGACCGGCTGATGGAGGAGCTTCGCCAGCGCCTCTCCTCGGAAAACGAGCTGGCGAGCGCGGAGCAGAACGCGCTGTTCCGCATGACCGTGCTGTTCGAGCGCATCGTCTGGCTGGCGCGCCGGCTGGTGAACGGCGTGACGCAGGTGCGCCGCGCGGGCAGCACCGCCTAGGATCGGCGCGGCGCGCCGGTTCGCATCAGCCGGCGAGGGTGAAGGTCACCCGCTTCACGTTGCGTCCGTTCTCCCGCGAATAGGCGAAGCTGTCGCTCAGGGTGCGGACGAGGTGCACCCCGAGGCCGCCGATGCGCCGTTCTTCCAGTGAGGCGTCGAGATCGGGAGCGGGCGCGGCGAACGGGTCGAACGGGTCGCCATCGTCGCTGAAGACAAGGAGGAGCCGGTCACCGCTCCGCCGCACCTCGATGGCGATCTCGCCGGCCCGTCCGTCAGGATAACCGTAATCCACGGCGTTGTTGAAGAACTCGTCGACCGCGAGCTGCAACCGGTAGGCCGGGGTCGCCGCGATGCCGGCGGCTTCCATGAAGCCCTCGATCCGCGTGCTGAGCGCGTCGAGCCCGTCCAGCCTGTTGGGTAGGCGCAGATCGAGCGTCGTGTCGGTCATCGCCCCCTCCGCCGCGTGTGCCGTGTTCGTCAGGCCATGGTGGCGAGAGCCGCCTCGCGGCTGGGATGAATCGGGATCAGCGAGGAGAAGCCGCTGACGTCGAACACCTCATGGACCTGCGGGATGAGCCCGCACACCGCCAGCGTGCCGCCGGCGCCGCGGATCAGCTTGGTCGCCTTGAGCACGACGCGCAGGCCGGCGGAGCTGATATAGGTGAGCTCGGCGAAATCCAGCAGGAGGGCGCCGTTGCTGGGGGCGTCGACGAGGAACTCCTCCAGCTTCGGAGAAGAACTGCTGTCCAGCCGCCCCTTGACGGCTGTGACGACCACGGTGCCCTCGACGATACGGTCGATGTGTATCAAGGCTCGGCTCCAAAAATACATCTGGCGGGGGGATATCGGCGGGGTATCTCGACGACGGCCTCACGGGCATCGGCGCGGCGGGCTGCCGAGCGCCGGGCCGCCCGTGCGCGCATCAATGAGGATTATCGGCAAAGCCGAAGCCGTGCAAGAAGCCGTGCGAGCGGCAAACGCGGGGGGCGACGAACGCCCGCACCGGCCCCATCAGTGCTCGAAGCGCAGGGTGAGCTTCTGGTGGGCGCCGTCGGTGCCGAGGGCGAGCTTGTCGGCCCGCTTGCTCAGCATGTAGCCGACGAAGCGCGCGACCGCGTGGGAGTCCCCGAGAAGGTCCTCCGGCGCGGGCCGGTGGTCCGGGATGGTGATCGGCTCGCCGTCATAGATCAGCGCCACGTCGAAGTTCTCCTCGTCGAAATGCGCACGGATTTCCAGCTTCCCGGGCGCGACGCCGGTGTCGAGCAGCATCTCCACGCCTTCCGCCACGACCGGGATGGCGGTCGAGATCACGTCCCGGCGGGCGCCCCAGAGGTCGCCCTGATGTTCGAGGAACTCGGTGGTGACGGTGAAGGGATTCTCCTCCGCCGTGACCTCGCGCGAGGCCTCCTGGCGGATGCCGATGCGGAAGATCAGGTTGAGCACGATGGCGACGGCGGTGGAGATGGAGAGCGGCGATTCGAGGATCGGCTGCGCCCAGTCCGGCGTGAGGTGGACGAGGCCGGGCAGGATCGCCACGGCGAGGCCGGTGAGGATGGCGAGGCCGACGGTGAAGATGCGCCGGTCGCTGAGGCGGCGGGACAGGATGAGTTCCATCCCGGCGACGGTCAGGAAGGCGGCGGCATAGATCAGGATCGCGCCGATGACCGGAGAGGGGATGATGGTGAGCACACCGATGAGGCGGGGCGAGAAGGCGGCCAGGATGATCAGGATGCCCGAGACGGCACCCACCCGCCATGCGGTGGTGCCGGTCGCGAAGGCGACGCCCACCGCCGCCGAGGACGAGGCGCTGGCGAAGCCGCCGGTGACCGCCGTGCCGATGTCGGCGACGCAGTTCGCCTGGATGGCCCGGCCCGCCTGATCGAGATCGGCGCGGCGCCAGTCGGCATCGTCCATGCGCTGCATGGAGACCACGGTGCCCACCATGTCCACCGCCGAAAGCACGCCGGTGATGATGGCCGCCGGAATGAGCGCCCAGGAGAAGAAGCTGATGCCCGGCCAGCCGAGATGCGGCAGGTCGATATAGGGAAGGGTGGCGAAGCTGGCATTCGGCTCCGGCGCGACGCCGAGATAGGCGGCGAGCATCCAGCCCACCGCCGCGCCGATGGCGACGGCGAACAGACGCAGCATGCCGCGCGAAAAGATGGCCAGCGCGATGATGATGACCAGCGTCACCGAACTGACGAGCGCGTAGCGCAGATCGAGATCGGGCGTGATCTCGCCGGAGATGCCGAACACGCGGCGCAGCGCCGGATCCGCCAGCGCCACACCGAGCATGGTGACGGCAACGCCGCAGACCTCCGGTGGAAAGACCGCCCGAAGTGCGCCCATGAAGCGGGAGAGGGTGAGCTGCGACACGGCGGCGATCAGGCTCATGCCCGCATACAAGGCGGGTCCGCCGGCGGCGAGCGACTGCACCGCCAGCGGCATGTGCGCCATGTTGGGAATCTGCACCAGCAGCATGCCGGCGCCGGGCTTGGGCAGGCACTCCAGCAGCGTGGCGATGCCCATGAAGATGATGCAGCTGGTGATGAAGAGCTGCGTGTCGTCGAAGGACAGCCCGGCTTCCGCTGCGGCGACGAGGGGATAGACGATGAACAGCAGGGCGAGCGTCGCGTGCTGGACCCCCAGGATGAGCACCGTGCCGGCCGGCGGCTTCTCATTGGCCGAATAGATGATGTTCGTCGGCTTGCGCGGCATGGGCGGGCCTTTTGAGGGACGTGACGGGCCGCCATCGCTGCGCCCGTCTGGAACTGGATGGAGGCTCCCGCCCGGCGCTGCCGACGGTAGGGGAATCTGTTTGAGCGACTATGATATTTCGCCCGAAGCCCGGCAAGATCACCCGCTGGCCAACTTTCGGCCATGGTTCGGCGGGGGCCCCGGGAAGCCGGTCCCGGATGCGAGGAAAGCGCCGTCGATCGCGGCTTGCGCGCCAGAGTGATACAATGTATCAGTTCGTCGTCATCGACTGGGCAGCAGGGCTTTGCCGCCTCGCTCACTGGGGCCACGGGGCGGTGGGTCACGGTGCTCTTGACCGCGGGGCCGGAGGCGCTACGGTCGCACCCGATCACGGTTCTTCGGGCGCCCGCCCGGAGCTAAGAGGGAATTCGGTGAGGCGCCCTGCGCCGAAGCCGAGGCTGCCCCCGCAACTGTAAGCGGCGAGCCCTCTGCCCATCGTCCACTGGCGTCAAGGCTATGCCTTGCGCTGGGAAGGCCGGGCGGAGCCAGCGTTGACCCGCGAGCCAGGAGACCTGCCCTGATCGCGAACAATCTTTCGGGCGGGGTGCTCCGGAGGTTGCCGGCCGTGCAGGGCTGCGATTCGTCCCTGACCGAGCGGTTCCCTTTGCGCTTCCCGTCTTCCTTTGCAGGAAGCGGTGACCATGTTCCAGACGATCTCTCCTCTCTTCCGCCGGCCGGCCGTCGCGCTGGCGCTCGGACTTCTCGCTGGCGCCGGCCTCGCGCCCGCCGTCGCCGGAACCAGCTATCCCCTCACGCTGGAGAACTGCGGCTCCCCGGTGGTGATCGACCACGCACCCAAGCGGGTCGTGAGCATCGGCCAGGCGCAGACGGAAATCCTCTATGCGCTAGGCCTCGGCGACCGCGTGGTCGCCAGCGCGCTGTGGTTCGGGCCGGTCGCCGCCCCCTATGAGACGGTGAATGCCGGCGTGAAGCGGCTCGCCGACAATGATCCGAGCTTCGAGGCGGTGGTCGGGCAGGAGCCGGACCTCGTGGTCGCCATGTATGAATGGCACATCGGCCAGAACGGCATCGTCGGCAAGCGCGAGCGCTTCGACGGCGTGAAGGTGCCGGTCTATGTCTCGCCCACCGACTGCGTCGGCAAGGACAATAGCGGCGCCGGCGACGGCGTGCGCACCCAGATGTATTCGACCGAACTGCTCTACCGGAACATACAGGAATATGGCGCCATCTTCGACGTGTCGGACCGCGCCGAGGCCCTCATCGCCAGCCTGAAGGCGCGCGAGGAAGCGGCCGCCCGCACCGTCGCCACTTTGAAGGGCAAGGACGTGTCGATGGCGCTGTGGTTCTCCAGCAAGGACATCAAGGGCGACGCCTTCCTCGCCGGCAGGAACGGTGTGCCTGCCTATGTGATGGAACAGCTCGGCGCCCGCAACATCATCACGACGGAAGAGGAATGGCCGCTGGTGGGCTGGGAGACCATCGCCGCCAGCGATCCGGACGTGCTGGTGCTGGTGAAGATGGACCGCCGCCGCTTCCCGGCCGACGACATCGACGCCAAGCTCGCTTTCCTGAAGACCGATCCGGTGGCCAGTCAGCTTTCCGCGGTGAAGAACGGGCGCATCGTTATCGTCGATGTCGCCGCCACCCGGCCGGGCATGGACACTGTGGACGGCCTGGAGGCCATCGCCACGGCGGTGCAGGGCTTCGGTCTGGTCAATTGAGCCATCTCGTCATCGGGCCGAACTGGCCGGCGCGGATCGTCCTCGCCGGCCTTTCCCTCGCCGCTCTGGCCGCCGCCGTGGTGCTGGCGGTGACCGTCGGCGAGATGCCGATCCCGCTGGATGTGGCTTTCCATGCGCTCGGCAATGGCCTGTTCGATCTCGGCTATCCCGTCAGCGCCATCCAGCAGGGGGTGATCTTCGAGTACCGGCTGAGCCGGGCCCTGATGGCGGCGCTATGTGGGGGCGCGCTGGCGCTCTCGGGGGCGATCCTGCAGGCGCTGCTGCGCAACCCGCTGGCCGAGCCCTACATCCTCGGCGTCTCGGCCGGCGCCTCCACGGGGGCGGTGGCGGTGATGATCCTTGGCTTCGGCGGGGCGACGCTCGGCCTATCCGGCGGGGCGTTTCTCGGCTCGGTCGCGGCGCTGGCGCTGGTCGGCCTGCTCGCCGCCGGGGCGGGCGGGACCAGCGACCGGGTGATCCTCGCCGGCGTCGCCGGCTCGCAGCTGTTCAACGCGGCCACCGCGACCATCGTCACGACAATGGCCAGCGCCGAACAGGCGCGGGGCGTGATGTTCTGGCTGCTCGGCAATTTCGGTGGCGTGCGCTGGCCCGATCTCTGGGTAGCGGCGCCGGTGGCGCTGCTCGGCTTCCTGGTCTGCATGGTGCACGCCAAGGCGCTCGACGCCTTTGCCTTCGGGGCGGACGCGGCGGCCTCGCTCGGCATCCATGTGACGCGGGTGCGGCTGGTGCTGCTGGCCACCACCGCGCTGCTGACCGCGACCATGGTCGCCATCGTCGGCACGGTCGGTTTTGTCGGGCTGGTCATCCCGCATGCCGCCCGCTTCCTCGTCGGCCCCGGCCATGCCCGGCTGCTGCCGGCCTGCCTCGTCATCGGCGCGGTGTTCATGATCCTCGCGGACGTGCTCTCGCGCATTCTGGTGCCCCAGCAGATCCTGCCGATCGGCATCGTCACCGCGCTGGTCGGGGCCCCGGCCTTCGCCCTCATCCTCTACCGCGCGAGGCGACCGGCATGACGCTCGCGACACATGAGGTGCGCTGGGGCGCGGGCGGGCGGCTGATCGTCGACGGCGTCACGCTCGAGGTCGAGCCGAACCGGGTGCTGGGCCTGATCGGACCGAACGGTTCCGGCAAGTCGAGCCTGCTGCGCCTGCTGTGCCGCCTGCGCAAGGTGGCGAGCGGCGTGGTGACGCTGGACGGGCAGGACATCGCCGGCGTCGGCCGCCGCGACCTTGCCCGACGTCTCGCTTTCGTCGAGCAGCAGGCGACCACCGATATCCAGCTCACCGTGTGCGACGTGGTGCGGCTCGGCCGCACCCCGCATCGCGCCGCCTTCGCCTCCTGGAGCCTTGAGGATGAGAGGGCAGTGGACGCGGCGCTGGAGCGGGTCGGGCTGCTGGAGCGGCACGACCAGCATTGGCACACGCTGTCGGGCGGGGAACGCCAGCGCGTCCACATCGCCCGCGCGCTGGCCCAGGCACCGCGCGAACTCATCCTCGACGAGCCGACCAACCATCTCGACATCCAGCACCAGCTTGCCATTCTCGGACTGGTGCGGCGGCTGGGCGTCACCTGCATCGTGGCGTTGCACGATCTCAACCTCGCCTCGCTGTTCTGCGACCGTATCGGCGTGCTCTCCGGCGGCCGCCTGGTGGCGGCGGGGGCGCCAATGGAGGTGCTCACCACCGCCTTGATCCGCGAGGTGTTCGGCGTCGAGGTCGCCATTCGCCCGGGGACCAATGGCCGGCGCCACATCGAGTATCTCGTCGATCCCGAGCCGGGCGATCAGGAGTGACAGGTTGAGACCCGGCAGACGGACGCCAGAGGGTTTCATTGCCGGCCCCGTGCGCGCATTCTACTGTGCCGGGAAACCGATCGTGCAGGTGACATGTCCCACACGCCGAAAGCGCCGCAGAAGGGTTCGCCGGAGGTTCTCCCGACCGGAGAACTGCTGACGCCGTTCGCGGGCCAGACGGACGATGCGTGGATCGCCGTCATCCGCAAGATGGACGAGACCTATGCCGAGCTCGTCGCCCAGCAGGTCGCGCTCGAACAGAAGAACGCCGAGCTCGAAGAGGCGCAGACCTTCATCGCCGGGCTGATGTCGTCGATGACCGACGTGCTGATCGCCTGCGACCCGTCGGGCCGGATCGAGCAGGTCAACCTCGCCGCCGAGCGCGCCTTTCAGCAGCCGCTGAGGGATCTGGAACGGCGGCATCTGCGGGACCTCATCGTCGCGCAATCGCCCACCTCGTTCGAGGACCTTCGCGCGACCATCGAGCGGCGCGCGCGCCTCAGCGACCGCGAACTCATCTTCGCCACGCCTTCCGGCCCGCTGCCGGTGTCGGTGAATGGCGCGGTGCGGTTCGATTCCCGCGGGAGGGCCGTCGGCATGGTGCTGGTCGGGAGGCCGATCGGCGAACTGCGCCAGGCCTATAGCGACCTCGCCGCCGCGCATGAGCGGCTGAAGCAGACGCAGCAGCAACTGGTCCATTCGGAGAAGATGGCCTCGCTGGGCCGTCTCGTCGCCGGCGTGGCGCATGAGCTCAACAACCCGATCTCCTTCGTCTATGGCAATGCCCACACGCTGAAGCGCTACGGCGCCCGGCTGACCGCCTATCTCGATGCGGTGCATGGCGGGGTGAGCGGGCCGGCGCTTTCGCGGCTGCAGGCGGAACTGAAGATCGACACGACGCTGGCCAACATCGCCGGCACGCTTGACGGCATGCTGGAAGGCGCCGAGCGGGTCCGCGACATCGTGGCGGACCTGCGCCACTTCTCCTCCGAGCGGCGGGAGGCGTGGGAAGCCTTCGACCTCGCGCCGGTGGTCCGTTCGGCGCTGGACTGGGTGGCGAAGGCGCAGAGGCCGGCGATCGAGACGCGCTTCGACATGGCCGACGGGCTCACCGTCATCGGCCATTCCGGCCATATCCATCAGGTGCTGATGAACCTGGTGCAGAACGCGCTCGACGCCATGGAGGGGCAGCCCGTCCAGCGGCTGGAGATCACCGGCCGGGCGGGCGAGATGGTCACGCTCGCCATCCGCGATGCCGGGCCGGGGATCGCACCGGACATCGCCTCGCGCATCTTCGATCCGTTCTTCACCACCAAGGCGGTGGGGAAGGGGACCGGGCTCGGGCTTTCGATCAGCTACGGCATCGTGCAGGAGCATGGCGGGACGCTGCAAGCCGCCAACCATCCCGACGGCGGGGCGGTGATGACGCTGGCCCTGCCGGCCGCCCATGCCGCGACCGGAGACTGACATCATGCTGGCGCCTGCCCACTCCGCGCCCTTCAACGTGCTGTGGATCCAGTCCGGCGGCTGCGGCGGCTGCACCATGTCGATGCTGTGCGCGGAGGCGCCGGACCTGTCGACCACGCTGGAGACCGCCAATATCCGCCTTCTCTGGCACCCCACGCTTTCCGAGGAGACCGGGGCGGAGGCACTGGCGCTGTTCGAGCAGGTGCTGGCCGGCGCCATCCGGCTCGACGCGCTGTGCGTGGAAGGCGCCATGCTGCGCGGCCCCAAGGATACCGGGCGCTTCCACCTTCTGGCCGGCACCGGCGTTCCCACCATCGACTGGGTGCGGCGGCTGGCGGCGGTGGCGGAGAATGTGGTGGCGGTGGGCACCTGCGCCGCCTATGGCGGCGTCACTGCCGCCGGCGCCAACCCCACCGATGCCTGCGGCCTGCAATATGACGGGCGCCGCGAGGGCGGGGCGCTCGGCGCGGCCTTCCGCTCCCGCTCCGGCCTGCCGGTCATCAATGTCGCGGGCTGCCCGACGCATCCGAACTGGGTGACGGAGACGCTGATGCTGCTGGCGGCGGGGCTGCTGGGGGCGGACGATCTCGATGTCTATCGCCGCCCGCGCTTCTACGCCGACCATCTCGTGCATCATGGCTGCCCGCGCAACGAATATTACGAATACAAGGCCAGCGCGGAGAAGATGTCGGACCTCGGCTGCATGATGGAGCATCTGGGCTGCCTAGGCACGCAGGCCCATGCCGATTGCAACACGCGGCTGTGGAACGGGGAGGGCTCCTGCACGCGCGGCGGCTATGCGTGCATCAACTGCACCGCGCCGGAATTCGAGGAGCCGGGCCACGCCTTCGTCGAGACGCCGAAGATCGCGGGCATCCCCATCGGCCTGCCCACCGACATGCCAAAGGCGTGGTTCGTGGCACTGTCCACGCTCGCCAAGGCGGCGACGCCGGAGCGGCTGCGGGTGAACGCGACGAGCGACCATGTGGTGCGCCCGCCCGCCGTGCGGGACATCAAGCGCCGATGAGTGCAAGGACATGAGTGAAGGCACGACGCGGCTCGTCGTCGGCCCGTTCAACCGGGTCGAGGGCGATCTCGAAGTCCGGCTAGAGACGGCAGGGGGGCGGGTGGAGGCGGCCTTCGTGTCGTCGCCGCTGTTCCGCGGTTTCGAGCGCATATTGGAGGGCCGCGACCCGCGCGACGCGCTGGTGATCGCGCCGCGCATCTGCGGCATCTGCTCGGTGTCGCAGTCCCATGCCGCCGCGCTGGCGCTGGCCGGGGTGCAGGGGCTGGCGCCGACCGACAATGGAAGGGTCGCGACCAATCTCATCGTCGCCACGGAGAATGTCGCCGACCATCTCACCCATTTCCACGTCTTCTTCATGCCGGACTTCGCGCGCGCCTTCTATGCCGACCGGCCGTGGTTCCCGCGCGCCGAGGCCCGGTTCAAGGCGGCGCAGGGCAGCGCGGTGCGCAAGGCGCTGGAGACGCGGACCACGCTGCTGCACGTGCTCGGCCTCCTCGCCGGGCACTGGCCGCACACGCTGGCGATCCAGCCCGGCGGGGTGACGCGCGGCGCGGATGCGCGCGACAAGATGCGCCTCGCGGCAACGCTCGGTGCGGTGCGGCGGGCGCTGGAAGAGGGGCTGTTCGGGACGAAGCTGGAGCGCGTTGCCGAACTCGCCGCGCGCGAGGAACTGGACCGCTGGCGGGCCGGCGGGCCGGAAGGCGATTTCAGGCTGTTCCTCGAAATCGCCGCCGATCTCGACCTCGGCGGGATGGGCCGCGCCTATGACCGCTATCTCAGCTATGGCGCCTATCCCGGCGCCGAGGCACCGCTCTATGGGCGCGGCATTTTCACGCCCGAGGGTGCGGGCGCGGTGGACACCGACGCGATCGCGGAAGACCATACAAATGCGCGGATGGAGCACCGCACCCATCCGCACCACCCCTTCGACGGCTCGACCCTGCCGGATGCCGAGGACGAGACCGGCTATAGCTGGTGCAAGGCACCTCGGCTCGGCGGCCTGCCGTTCGAGACCGGCGCAGTGGCGCGGCAGGTCGTCGACGGCCAGCCCCTGATCCGGGACATCCTGCTCAGCGACGGCGGCAGCGTGCTCGCCCGCGTGGTGGCGCGGCTGGTGGAAACGGCGCGCACGCTCATCGCCATGGAGCGCTGGGTGCACGAACTTACCCCGGGGGCGCCCTGGTGCGCGCAGGGCACCGTGCCCGACCATGGGAGAGCGGCAGGGCTGACGGAAGCGGCACGCGGCGCGCTCGGGCACTGGCTGCGGGTGGAGAATGGCCGCATCGCCGGCTACCAGATCATCGCCCCCACCACCTGGAACTTCTCGCCGCGCGACGGGGCCGGCATGCCCGGGCCGCTGGAAGCGGCACTGGTCGGCGCGCCGGTCCGCCAGGGCGAGACGACGCCGGTGGCGGTCCAGCACATCGTCCGCTCCTTCGACC
>JAEYTJ010000107.1 GCA_023434095.1 Pseudomonadota bacterium
AGACCACGCCGCCCCCGCGCGGCCCCCGCCCGCCGGCGCGCGAGCCGCAAAAGGCCCCGCAGGGCGCGCTCGGCGCCGCATTGATGGACGCGCTGAAGCGGCGCTGAGGCTGGCGATGCGCGGCACGGGGCGAAAGGATCTCTCCTTACGTAAATAGCCGGCGGGGCCGGTTGGCGACGGCCTCTTTTTCGGGCTAACTCCTTCCCTCAGCAGCGCCGCGTGTACCGGCGCCCGTACCCCAGGCCCGCATGACCGCGCGCTATGAACTGGATGCACGTCCCCCCGGCGCCGTTCTTCTGGCGGCGGTGCTCCAGCATATGGGGCTGATGGCGGTCACGCTGGTCTTCCCCCTGCTCGTCGCCCGGGCGGCCGGCGCCGACGATGCCCTGCAGACGCGCTATCTCCAGCTCGCCATGCTCGCCATGGGCATCGCGACGCTGCTCCAGGGCTGGGGCGGACGGCGGTTCGGCCTGCCGCGGATGGGCAGCGGCTTCCTGCTGCCGGCGGTGTTCACCGCCGCCTATCTGCCGGCGGCGCTGCTGGCGGCCCGCACGGGCGGGCTCGAGGCGGTCGCCGGCCTCACCATCGCCGCCGGGCTCACCGAAATCGTGCTCAGCCGGTTCATCGGCCGGCTGCGGCCCTTCCTGCCGGTCGAGATCGTCGGGCTGACGGTGCTGATGATCGGCATCATCCTCGGCATCGTCGCGCTGAAGCTCATGGTCGGCTACGACACCGACCAGCCGCTGGCGCCCGCGCAGACCGGGCCGGCGCTGGCGGCGCTCGTCCTCATGATCGGCGTCGCGGTCTGGGGCGGTCCGCGCCTGCGCACCGTCGCGGTCCTGCTCGGCCTCGGCGCCGGCCTCGCCCTCCACCTCTTCCTCCATCCGCCCTCGGGCATCCCGCAGCCCGAACTGCACGATTTGGTCCCCGGTGGCCTGGCCTGGCCTCTGTTCGCGCCGCGTTTCGAACCGGTGCTGCTGCCCGGCTTTCTCGTCGGCGCGCTCGCCTGCACGCTGCGCGCCTTCGGCGACGTGGTCGCCAGCCAGAAGGCCAACGACCCCGACTGGAAGCGTCCCGACTATGCCGGCATCGAGGCCGGCGTGCTGGCCGACGGCGTCGGAACGCTCGTGGCGGGCGTGATCGGCGCGATGGGCCTCAACACCTATTCCGCCAGCGTCGGCCTGTCGGTCGCGACCCAGGTGCTGGCGCGCCGGGTGGTCATCGGCGTCGGCGCCGGATGGATCGTCCTCGCCTTCCTGCCCCGCGCCGCCGCCCTGCTGTTGATGGTGCCGCAGGGCGTGCTGGGCGCCGCGCTGCTGTTCGCCGCCACCTTCGTGGCGCTGTCCGGCATCGCCATTCTCGGCCAGCGCGTGCTCGATGCCCGCCGAACCCTGGTGATCGGGCCGGCGCTGTTTCTCGGGCTCTCTTTCGACGAGCTTCCCGGCTTCTACGCCGACAACCTGCCCCCCGCGCTGCAGCCCTTCATCACCTCCTCCCTCGTGCTGTCGCTGCTGGCGGCACTGCTGCTGAACGCGCTGTTCCGCATCGGCGCCCGCACGCTTCACCGGCTGAGCTGGAGTCCGCATGACGGGGCTGCGCCGCTGCGGCGCTTCCTGGCCGAAAGCGGCGCCCGCGAGGGCGTGCGTGCCGAAGCCCTGCTGCGGCTGACCCGGCTGGCCGAGGAATTCGCCGAAGCCGCACCGAGCCTCTCGCCCGGCGCGCCCATCGCCGTCGCGGCGCGGTTCGACGAATACGCGCTCGAACTGACCTTCGCGTGGACGGGCAAGGCTCTGGGGCCGGGCCCGCAAGTGAGCCTCGAACCCGAGGCCGACGAGGACGCCCAGATGAACGGCGTGGTGTTCCTGCTGATGACCCGTATGGCCGACCGGCTGGCGACGCGTGCGCTTCCCGACGGCCGGCGGGAACTGACCTGCCGGCTCGACCAGTAGCGGCTCAGGCCGCAATCAGCGCGATCCAGCCGGCCGCCATCGCCATGCAGGCGAGCGTGACCGGCACGCCGGCGCGCGCGAACTCGCCGAACGAGATCTTCACCCCGCAGGCCGCCGCCTGCTCCACCACGATGATGCCGGCGAGGCTGCCGAAGACGATGAGGTTGCTGGAAAAGCCGGTGCCCAGCGCCAGCGCGGCGCCCAGCGCCTCTGCCTCGCCGCCGGGGGTGAGGTAGGGCACGAGCAGCATCACCGCCGGGTTGTTGCCGACGATGTTGCTCAGCACCCCGCCGGCGAAATAGAGCGCCAGCGGATCGTCGAGATTGAGCCCCATGGCGCGCAGGCCGCCCAGCAGTTCCTGCGGCAGGCCGGTTGCGGCCATGGCCGCATTGACCACGAACAGGCCCATGATCAGCAGCAGCAGGTCGCCGTCGACATGGCCGAGCAGGTCGCGCGAGGCGATCTGGCGGTTGATCAGCAGGACGCCGGCGGCACCGAGCGCGATCAGCTCGCGCGGCCAGTCGCTGAGGATAAAGGCTGCCACCACCAGCACCGTCACCAGCCCTGCCTTCGCCGTTTCCAGCCGGTCGAGCCGCACCGGTGGCGCGGCCGGATCGGCCTTCGGCGCCGCGGCCCCCGGCAGCGTCCAGCGCCCGCGATAGATCAGCGCCACGATCCCCCAGACCAGCGGCAGCGACGCCAGCGCCGGCAGGCCGGCCACGGCGAGGAAGCCGGTGAAGGAGAGGCCGAGCTGCTGCGCCGCGATCATGTTCTGCGGGCTGCCGATCAGCGTGCCCGCCGAGCCGGTATTGGCGGCGAAGCAGAAGGCCAGCAGGAACGGCACCGGGTTCAGCCCCCGCGCCAGAGTGAGCGAGACCAGCAGCGGCGTCATCGCCACCACCACCACGTCGTTGGTCAGCAGCGCGGAAAGGGCGCCGCCGACCCCGACGAGCACGGCGAGCAGCACCGGCGCGCTCACCGGCAGCAGCGCCACCCGCTCGGCGGTCCAGGCATAGAAGCCGGAAACGACGAAGGCGGAGGACACCACCATCAGCCCGAACAGCATGCCGACGCTGGCATAGTCGATGGAGTCCCACGCCGCCTTCGGGCTGATGCCGCCCGCCACCATCACCGCCAGCGCCCCGACGATGGCGGCGCCGGTGCGGTCCACCTTGAAGCCCGGCAGCTTGCCGAAGCCCATCGCCACGTAGACGAGGAGAAAGATGAGGAGGGTCAGTCCCATGGCGGTCACGGTTCCCGGCGCGGCGGACGGCGCGGATCGCCGGAGGTGGCGATGCGCGAACAGCAAGGCTTAGGCAGCCGCGCCCCCCGGGGCAAGCCTTCCGGTCTTTTGCGGCCGTTCAGCGCTCGCCCGGTGGGTTCGGCACGATGAGCCGCCGCACATAATACGCCACCATGCCCGGCACCCGCCACGGTGCGCGCAGCGCGGCCCGCCCGCCCGCACCGGCGAGCGAGCGCAGCGCCTTCAGCGTCTGATGCCAGCGCGGCCGCGCGGTGAACCGCTCCACCCTGCGCACCAGCGCCGGGTCGGCGGGAAGCGGGTTCGGCAGCCCGAAAAAGGCCTCGGCGAGGGTGAGAAAGCGCTGCGTCGCCGGCTCCCAGCCCGCCGCGCGGACCCGCGCCAGCAGGGCGGGCGGCACCACGCCGCCGAAATCGTCATGGATGCGGGTGACGAAATCGAGCGCCTTCACCAGCGGCACCTCGGCCGTCGCCAACCGGTCGGGCCGGCGGCCGGTGCATTGCGCCAGCGAGCACAGGGCGCGTCCGAGCGGGTCCAGCCGGCCGATGCGCAGGCCCTCCCAGTCGAGCCTCTCCACCCCGGCCGCGGCGACCTCGGGCGGCAGAAGGGCGTCGTCGACGTCGAGGATCGTCCGGTGCAGCTCCAGCCGCGCCATCTCGCCGGGGTGGAAGAACGGCGGAAAATGCCGCAGCCCCTCCCAGTCGCTGTCCTCCGAGGCATAGCCGAGGGCCCGCAGCACCCCGGCCGCCGCCCGCTGCGCCGCCTCCTCCGGCAGCCACAGATCGAGGTCCATCATCTGGCGGCCGGCGACGGGGCCGTCCGGCGGCAGCAGGGTGAGCGCGCCCTTGAGCCAGACGGGTTCGAGCCCGGCGGCGTTGAAGGCGGCGGTCACCGTCCGCATCTGCCGGCGGAATCCCGCATTGCGCTCGGTGTTCCATTCCGCCACCGCCGCCAGGATTTCCGCCAGTTCGTGGTCCAGCCGGTCGTCGAGCCCGTGGCGGGCGAGGGCGACTGGCAGGGCCGGGACCAGACGGTGGGCATCCGCCTGGGCGAGGAGCGCGCCCCAGGGCGGCGCCTCCGGCCAGTCCGCCCGCAGCCCCGCGCGGGTGGAAAAGGGCGACAGCAGCGCGCAGAGCAGGCGCAGGCCTTCGAGCGAGGCGTTCCGGCGCGTCATGTCGACCTCGAAAATGACGCCCGCGGCGCCGCGCCAACAGTGATACGCTCCCAAGGAGCGGGCAAGCGGATGAAAAGCACGCGGCAGGCCGCGCAGCGCTCGCTGTCTCTGGTGTCATATAACCTTTGAAGGTATTTTGAAACGGCGGTACTCTCTCGTCGCGCCTCACCTTTCATCGACGAGTCCCCTATGCCGCAACCTCCTTCGCCGCCCGAGCATGACAAGACCCAGGCCACCGATGAGCGCCGCCGCGCGGCCCTGCGCCGCCTCGGCCGGGGCGCCGCCGTTGCGCTGCCGGCCACCTTGGCCGTGATGACCATGGGCCGCGCCGCCGCCGCCAGTTGACCGCCCGCGTCGGGAGGTGCATTTTTACCCCCAGACAGGGCTTAGGCTCCACGACACAGGGGACACCCGTGACGACTGATCGTGAATCGGGGGCCGGGCGGGAGGTTCCCGCCTCGCCTCGTCCCTCCACCCCAGACCCGCGCCGACGCGCCGCGCTGGCGAAGCTCGGCCGCACGGCCGCCTGCGCGGTTCCCGCCACGGTGAGCCTGATGATGATGTCGCGTTCCGCCCGGGCGAGCTGAACGCCCGGCGCGCGCCGGCACGGGCGAAGCGACGACACTCCCTGACAGAGACGCCTAGACGCCCTGCGCCGCCCGGAAAGGCGCGGCAATCGGCCGGAGCCCCCCCAATGTCCAGCGAAACCGCACCCCCACCCGCCGCAAAGCCCCCCGTGTCAATTGACGAGCGCCGCCGCGCCGCCCTCCGCAAGCTCGGCACGGTCGCGACCTATGGCGTGCCGGTGACGCTCAGCCTGATGTCGATCCGCCGCGCCGCCGCCGAAAGCTAGGAGACGCCGCATGGCACGGGACGATCGGGCCCACCGCCGAGACCGGCGGTGCGGAGCTCGCCGGGGAAGCGACGCCTCGGCATGAGCGACACTTCGGCATGAGCGACACTTCCGGCCCCGGGGCGAAGCCGGTCACGGGACCACGCTTCTATTTCCGTGCGCTCGACGACCTGCTCTTCGTCTTCGACCAGCACCGCGAAATGGCACACGCCCTCAACGCCCCCGCCGCGCGGCTCTTCCTCGCCCTTCCCGAGACCTTCCTTCTTCCCGCCGCCCTCGGCGAGGAGGCCTCGGTGCTCGGCGCCGACGATCTCGATGCCTGCCTCGGCGCCTGGGAGAGCTTCGGCTGGATCGAGCGGGACGCCGCCGGACGGGTAAGGCTGCGGCCGGACGGCACGGACAGTCCTGCGCCCCCTCCCGTTGCGGACGCCCCCTTGGCCGGCGCCCCCGCTTCCCGCCCGGCGACGCTGATGCAGCAATGCCAGGTGCGGCTGGCCGACAGGTCGGTCGTGCTACGCCTGCTGGCGGCAACGCCGCGCCCGGGTCGGGCGGGGGCGGCAGAGGGGTTCGACGCACGCCTCGCCAGCGGGGAACGGCTGATGGGTTTCTTCGGCGGCTTTCCCGATCCCGCGCCCGAACGCCACGTGCCGCTCGCCACGCTCGATGTGATCGTGGCGGAGGACGGCTTCACCCTGCGCTCGATCAGCAATGGGGCCGTCACCCGGCGGCTCTTCGCCCGCGAAGCTGCGCAGGCGATCGGCAAGCTGCATCTGTGGCTGCTCGATCTCGTCTATCGCGACCCGTCGCCCGCCCTCTTCGTCCATGCCGCCGTCCTGTCCACCGCGGCGGGCGCGCTCATGATGGCCGGCGTTTCCGGTGCGGGAAAGAGCACCCTGTCGGCCTATCTCGTCGCCCATGGCTGGCGCTTCGGCACCGACGATTCCCCCGCCATCGCCTTTATCGACGGGCGGGCGGTGGTTCTTCCCTATCCCGGCGCCATCAGTGTCAAGCCCGGCAGCCTCGACGTGCTGGCGCCGTTCTATCCCGGCCTCGCCACCCTGCCCCTCATCGGCCGAGGCGAGAAGCGCGGCCGCTACCTTCCGGTGCCGCCGGACCGGCACATGCCGGCGCACGGTCTGGAAAACCGCCTCGCCTGCCTGGTGTTTCCGCGCTTCACCGCAGGCGCGCCGACCCGGGTCGAGCCGATCGGGGCGGCGCGGGCGCTGCTGGAGCTGATGGATGCCGAGTTCGATCTCGCCGAGACGGCCGGCGCGGCGGAACTCGACGCCTTCTTCGACGCGCTGGAGAGGCTGCCGCGCTATTCCATCGTCTATGGCGACCTTACCGAGATGGAAGCCGTGCTGCGCCGGCTGGTGGCGGGAGAAGGTGCCTGAAGGCCGGTCCTCCCGCCCCCCGCGCGGTCAGCCGGCCGGCCGCTCGCGGTCCCAGTAGAAGGTCTCGACCGCCTCCAGATGCGCCCGCATGGCCGCCTCCGCCGCGTCGGCGTCGTGGGCGGCGATGGCCTCGTAGATGCGCTCATGGAAGGCGAGGGCGAGTTGCTTCGCCTCGGCGACCTGCAGCGTCACCTTGCGCTGCTTCGACAGCCACTGCACCACGGCCTGGTGCAGCCCGTTGAACAGCGGGTTCTGCGCCACCAGCACGATCTCGTAGTGGAAGGCGATGTCGGAGGCCTCGAAGGCCGCCGTGTCCCCGAGGTCCCGGCGGTTGCGGGCGAGCACGTCGCCGATGCGGGCGATGTCGGCCGGGCCGGCCTCGCGCGCCGCATGGCGGGTCAGGGCCAGTTCGAGGTGCAGGCGGGCATTCTGGAAATGCGCCATGCCACCGGGATGGGCGAGATAGGCGCGCACCGAGGCCGAAAGCTCGTGGATGAAGTGCTTGGGGTCCGGGCGCACCACCCGCGCCCGCTCGCCATTGGCGATCGACACCAGCCCGGCCTTCTGCAGCGACATCAGCGCCTCGCGGATCGCCGGCCGGCCGACCTGGAACTGCTCCATCAGCTCGCGCTCGGAGGGCAGCGCGTCGCCCTCGCCCAGCGTGCCGTCGAGCATCAGCTGTTGCAGGCGCTCGGCGACATCCTCATAGATGCGGCGGCGGCGGATCGGTTCGATATCGAGCACGGCGACTCCCCGGGTGGTATGAAAGGATCGCCGGCCGGGCCGAACTGTCAACCGCAAGATGCGCCCGCCGGGCTAGCGCCGCGCTGGCTCGACGACGACGGTGGCGGAGAGGCCCGACACCAGCCGCACGCCCGGCGGCAGAGGGCCGAGCTTGATCCGCACCGGGATGCGCTGGGCAAGGCGGATCCAGTCGAAATTCGGGTTCACCTGCGCCAGCAGCCCCTCGCCGGGAATGGCGATGGCGCGGCTCAGCCCGTCGACCACGCCGTCGATCACCACGCCGCCGGCCATCAGCTCCACCCGCGCCGGGTCGCCGTCGCGGATGGAGGGCAGCTTCGTCTCCATGAAATACGCGTAGACATAGAAGGAATGGCTGTCGACCAGCGCCAGCATGCCCTTGCCGACCTGGGCGTAGTCGCCGGCATCGACGTTGAAATTGGTGATGTAGCCGTCGGTCGGCGCGCGCACGCGCGAGCGCTCCAGGTTGATCTGCGCCGTGGTCAGCGCCGCCTGCGCGGCATCGAGCTCGGCCTGCGCCTCGGCGGCGGTGGAGGAGGTGAGCTCGACCGTCTGCGCCGAGATCGCGTCGGAATCGGCGCGCTCCAGATTGGCGTCGCGCCGGGCGGTGTCGCCGGCATAGCGCAGCGCCTGCTGCTTCAGCTCCACATCCGCCTGCGCCTGCCGCAGCGCCGCGGTGAAGCGCTTCTGGTCGATGACGAACAGGATGTCGCCCTTCTGCACGAACTGGTTGTCGCGGACGCTCACCGTGTCGACGAGGCCGGAGACATCCGGGGCGATCTCCACCACCTGCGCCAGCACCCGGGCATCCCGCGTCCAGGGCGAGACGGTGTAGTAGAGCCACAGCCGCCAGCCGACGACGACCGCCGCGGCGGTCGCCAGCAGGGTGATGCCCACCCGCAGCACCGAGCCCATGTTCATCGCCAGACCTCCGTCAGTGCCGGCAGCAGCAGCACGGCCATGCCGAACAGGATGATATAGAGCGCGGCGTCGAACAGCGGCCGGTGCCAGACGAAGCGGTAGAAGCCGGCCCGCGCGAGGCCCCAGCGCAGCAGCAGGTAAGGCGCCAGCGCCCCCACCGCCCAGATCAGCGCCGGCGGAAAATAGACGCCGAACGCCTCCGGGGTGAAGAACGGCCATGCGGTGCCCATCTCACGCCTCCCCGAAGGCGTGCAGGAAGTACGCACGGTCGATGTCGAAACGG
>JAEYTJ010000277.1 GCA_023434095.1 Pseudomonadota bacterium
CGGGCGGTGCGCGAGCAATGGACGGTGCCGCCCTCGGGCCCCGGGTCCGAGACCTTCACCCTCGAGACCCGTTACGACGAGGGCGGGCGCATCCGCGGCAAGAGCTTCCCGAACGGGGACGTGGCCGGCACCCCTGCCGATCCCTGGACTTATGACGAGGCCGGCCGCCTTCTCGCCATACCCGGCCATGTCAGCGCGTTCCTCCATGACGCCGCCGGCAAGACCACTTCCGCCGCCTATGCCAACGGCGTGACCACCAGCTTCGTCTACTCCCTGCCGCGCGGCTGGCTCGATCAGGTGACGACGGCGAAGGCCGGCACCACGCTGTTCCAGGCGGTCTATCAACACGACCCCGGCGGGCGCATCACCTCGGTGGCGACCACAGGCACGGCGCCGGTAGTCCCGAGCGACAGCTGGGCCTATGAGTATGACGATGTCGACCGTCTGATCACCGCCGACAACACCGATGACAGCCGGGACCAGAGCTTCACCTATGACAATGCCGGCAATCTGACCTTCGCCACCGGGGTCGGCGCCTACACCTATCCCGCCGGCACCGCCCCGCGCCCGTCGCCATTGGCTTCAAATCCCCATAGCACCGCGACGACCTCGACCGGCGCGCTCGTCGGACCGCGGTTTCCTCCTCTGGAGGCTTTCCGACGCCGGCCAGCGTGCGCGTCTCCACCCTCGTGACCGGGCCGGCATCCGAAACCCTTCACAGGAGCCGACATTGACTGAGGTCTCGAAAGCGGACGTTGGGAGCATCCGGTCGAAGCACAATGGCCAGGCATGAGCCTGCTCGACCATTTAGGAGGATCCCCGGGCTGTCCGGCGCGTGATGCGATAAACGGCGGCTGGCGGCGCGTTCAGAAGGGTGCGGCCGACCATGCTGGCCTTGAGGCCCAGCCTGTCGAGGATCGGGCGGGGTACCGGACAGCGCGGTCCATAGGTGAACTGGTAGAAGGCCCCGCCCGGGCCGAGATGGTGGAACGCCCCATCCAGGATGGAGATGACCTTGCGCACCGATAAGCTGAGCAGCGGCAGGCCGCTGACCACGGCGCCGGGGGGGTGCGAAGCCTCGAAGGCGAGGGTCTTGAGCCGCGCGGCATCCATCCACATCACGCGCGCCTCGGGAAAGCGCAGTTGCAGCAGGCGCGCGAAATCGGAGCCGTATTCCACCAGGGTGAGCTGGGTCTCCGTGACCCCGCGGGCGAGGAGCCTGGCCGTGAATACCCCCGTTCCCGGCCCCAGCTCGATCACCGGCCCCGTTTGGGGGCCGATGTCGCGGGTGATGAGGTCTGCCAGCGCACTGCCGGACGGCGCGATGGCGCCGACCCGCAGGGGCTCGGCGGCCCAGGAGCGAAGAAAGGTCAGAATGTCGCTTTGCATCTCGTCACCTGAATCAGAGCGCAGCGATCCGATGCGCGGGCGGGACGCCCTGCGCCGCGTTCGACACCTCCTCCCATGCCTCCCAGGTGGCGAGACGGGCGGCATAGGCGGCGCGGGCGCCCGGAAGCCCCTCGGTGCCGAGGAACAGGCGCAGCGGCGGTGCCTCGGCGTCCACGACCGCGAGCACGGCCGGGACGGTGGCCTCGGGATCGCCGAACGCCATCTGAGCCCCTCCCGCGAAGGCCTGCCGGCGCAATTCGGCATAGACATCGAGCCCGAGCGTGATCTTGAGCGAGGTGGAGCTGGCGAAGTCGGTGGCATAGGCGCCCGGCTCCAGCATGGTCACCTTGATGCCGAACGGCGCGATTTCCGCTGCGAGGGCCTCGTGCATCGCCTCCACCGCCCATTTCGACATGTGGTAGGCACCCGAGATCGGATGGGCGACCAGGCCGGCGACGCTGGAGACGCTGAGAATGTGGCCGCTGCCTTGCTCTCGAAGATATGGCAGAGCTGCCTGGATCACCCGCAGCATGCCGAACACATTGGTGTCCAGCTCGGCACGAAGGTCCGTCTCGTCGACTTCCTCGATGGCACCGACCAGAGCATAGCCGGCATTGTTGAGCACCACGTCGAGCCGGCCGAAATGCCGGTGCGCCGCGGCGACGGCCCCGTAGACGGCATCGCCATTGGTGACGTCGAGTGCCAGGGGCAGCACGGCGTCGCCGTGACGCGCGGCAAGATCGGACAGCGTCTCAACATCGCGCGCCGTCGCGGCCACCTTGTCGCCGCGGGCGAGCGCCGCCTCGGCCCAGATGCGGCCGAAGCCGCGCGATGCGCCGGTGATGAACCAGATCTTCTGTGCCATGGAAACCTCCTCAGGGTGTTGCGATCCCTGGAGGATGTCAGCAAAGGCTGTGGGCGGCAGTCACGCAGGGCGCCAATACTCTGCCCAAAGACGCCAATCCCGGCACTCGTCAATGAGCCCAGACAGGGGGGCTTTTATTCACGGCGCCGCGCAGGCCCTCGCGCTCGCGCCACTCGCCCGGCGTCACCCCTTCCCAGTCGCGGAAGGCGCGGTAGAACGAGCTCGCATCCTGATAGCCGAGCAGGCAGGCGACCTCGTCAATGTCGGTCGCAGGATCGGACAGCAATTGCCGACCCAATTCCTGCCGCGCCTCGACGAGCAACTCGCGGAACGTCGTGCGCTCCTCGGTGATCCGCCGTTGCAGGGTGCGCTCGCTCATGCCGAGGTCTTGGGCGACGTCGGCAAGTTCCGGCCGCCCGCTCGCCAGGCTGCGTTTCAGCACCATCTTCACCTGCGCGCCGACGGAACTCTGCGCCTGCAACTCCTGCAAGGCCGAAGCGAGTGCGGGTGTCAGGATCGCCAGCAGCTCGGGATTATGACCGGGGAACGGACGGTCCAGATCGAGCGGGTCGAGCACCAGTGCATTGCGCCCCGCGCCAAAGCGGATGGCACAGCGGAAATAATCGGCATGCACACCGTCGCCGGGATCGGGCCGAACCAGATCCACCCGCGTCGGGTTCACCGGCTGACCGGTGCCGCGACGACCGAGTTCCACCAGCGAGGCGAAGGTGACGTCGGTGGCAATGGCGGGTTCCGGCCGGGTGGCGTGGAGCCAGGCGCTCGTCACCTCCACCCCGTCCTTCGCTTCCGCTATGTGAAGCTGCTCGGGCGTGCACAGCCGTTTGAAGCGGGCGAGCCGCATCAGCCCGTCGCGGTAATCACGCGCATAGAAAGCGGCGAGGCTCACCGGCGGATGGGCAGCCGTATCGGAGCCCAGTACCAGGCGGATGCCCAGCGCCGGATCGCTGGCCAATTGCTCCACCGCATTCCACAGCGCGAAATATTGCTCGGTGGTCACGACGGCCTGCTCGTTGAGATGCAGCGTGGCCGGAAGCCGTGCCTGCCGCAGGACGGCGGCAGGCGGATAGCCCATCCGCTCGACCGCTCGCCAGAAGGCGCGCGGGATCTTGCAGCGATCTGCGGGTATCGCGCTCATCGGCGGCCTCCTTCACTCGCGGTTGCGCGCCGCGCCGTCATTTCGTCTGGCTCATGATGATGCTGTCGAAGGTCCGGTCGCTCAGCCATTTGCGCATGCCGAGCAGCATCGCGGCATATTTGCCCGCGGCATAGCGCGTCTTCGGCCTGCGCGCCTTGACCGCCTTCGACACTACGTCGGCGATCACGGTGCCGGGGCTGCCGGTTCCCTTGCCATAGGTGTTGGCGATGGAATTGGCGACGGCCTGGGCGAGCTTCGCGTAGGGGCCGCCGGCCGAGCGCTTCAGGAGATTGGCTGAGGCGGCGTCGCCGAAGCCGGTCTCGATGACGCCGGGCTCGACGATGACCACCCGGATGCCGAATTGCGCGACCTCGAGGCGCAGGCAATCCGACCAGCCTTCCAGTGCGTGCTTGGTCGCGTGATACCAGGCGCCAAGCACGGAATAGATCTTCCCGCCCATGGAGGTGATGTTGACGATGGTGCCGGACCGCTGCGCCCGCATGGCGGGCAGGATCAGCTGGGTGAGCCGCGCGGCGCCGAACAGATTGACCTCGAACTGGTAGCGGGCCTCGTCGAGGCCTATCTCCTCCACTGGGCCGTAAAGGCCGAAGCCGGCATTGTTCACCAGCACGTCGACGGTGCCGCTCCGGCTGAGGACGGTATCGACCGCGGCGCAGATATCGTCCTCCCGGGAGATGTCCATGCGCAGCAGCGTTGCACCGAGTGCCTCAAGGTCGGCCATCTTTTCGGTGTGCCTAGCCATGGCATAGACGTGATAGCCGTCTTGGATCAGCTTCTTGGCAATATCCTTGCCCATGCCCGATGAGGCCCCGGTTACAACCGCTATTTTCATGCGGGGATTGGTCATGTCGTCCTCCTTTGACGGCCATGAGCGTAACGGACCGAAGGAAGATAGCGATAACAGCTCGCGCCACATGGATTGCAAAATACGCCATTGCTGTTCAGCCCAGGTCGTCGGCGCGAGGTCGAGCACGGTGAGTAGCTCACGCGGCTGACGATCTGCCGCCGCGTGCGCCATGCGCTGATGCGCCACGCCAGATGCACTTGGAGTGTCAGCGGAGGCCCTGCGCCGACAATGCGGCCGACATTCCAAGGGGGGCTGACGTTGCCCCTGCTGGCTAATCGAGATGGAAGCCCGCCCTGCGATCGCGAGCGCCTATACCGTCCGCCGGACTTCGTTCAGCGCTTGAACGAGTTGGGCGGCATAGCGTTGCGCGCGGTCGCGGTCCTGTTCCGGACGCGCATGCTCGGCAAGATACAAGTAGGCATCCAGCAGCAATTCACAGAGTGGGCCGACGTGCCGCGGGTCGGCGATACCGGCCAATCCCGGCAAGGTCGACAGGGTGAAGGGATTTGCCTCAAGGTCGCGGCTGCGTGTCCCGGCCTCCCGCGCCAGTGACGCGCGCTCCGGCCGTTGCAGGGCGGCCCCATGCTGGTCGAACAATCCGGC
>JAEYTJ010000279.1 GCA_023434095.1 Pseudomonadota bacterium
GACGGCTATCGCCGCTTTCGTGCCACCGGCTGGCCGGAACGCAAGGCGCTTTTTGAACAGCTGGCGGCTCTCGGCCAGAAGCCGCAGACGCTGGTCATCGCCTGTTCCGACAGCCGCGTCGATCCGACCATGATCTTCGACGCGGGTCCGGGTGAACTTTTCGTCGTGCGCAACGTCGCCAATCTGGTGCCGGCCTATTCGACGCCGGACCACCAGCACCACGGCACGAGCGCCGCCATCGAGTTCGCCGTGCGCGTTCTCGAGGTGCGCGAGATCGTCGTGCTCGGCCACGCCCTGTGCGGCGGCGCCGGCGCGCTGATCGACGGGGCCCCGCCGCAGGCGCAGGACTTCCTGCCCGACTGGATCCACATCGGCGGCCCGGCGCGGGACATCGCCCTCAACCTCAGCGACGATCCCGCCGAGCGGCGGACGATCGTCGAGTACCAGTGCGTCAAGCTCTCCCTGCGCAACCTCGAAACGTTCCCCTGGATCCGCGAAAGGATCGAGGAAGGCCGGCTCAGCTTGCAGGGGGCCTATTTCGCCGTGGCCACCGGGGTGCTGGAGCGTCTGCGTCCCGACGGCACCTTCGCACCGGCGTGATACTTTCGGTGTAGAGGGCCGGAACTTCCGCCCTCCGCCCGCGTTTGGCGCTCGACCGGCGATGCCGGTCCATCAGCCATAAGGCGGGAGGACGTGCCGTGGGACTGCTCTCGAAAGATATCAGGTCGCTCGACGACCTTCTGGTCCAGGGGCTCGGCGAACTGCTTTACACCGAGCGCCGGATCGCCAAGACGCTCGGCACGATGGCCGGCAAGGTTTCCGATCCGGCGCTGCGCCGCGATCTCGAAGATTGCCTGGCCGCCAGTGCCGGCAATGTCGCGCAGATCGAGGAGGTGTGCCGCCGGCGGGACTGCCGCCCGCAGGTGGCGGAATCCCCGGCGATCGACGGTATCTTCATCAATGAAGAGGAGCTGGCCGGGGAGATCGACGACGATCACGTGCTGGACATCGCAATTGCCGGCGCGGTGCAGGCGGCTGCGGCCTATACCGCCGCGCGCTATACCAATCTGATTGGCCGGCTCGGCGGCGTCGGCCGTCCCGATTGCGGCCGGCTGCTCCACGCGGGTCTGGCGCACCACCAGCGGGTGGCGGATACGCTGCGCCTGCTGGCCGAAAAGCGCCTTAACTCCCGGGCGCTCGGCAAGGGTGGGCATGCGCCGATCGCGGTGGCCATCGCAAGCTGAACGGGCGACGTTTTTAAACGGTCACGGGCGGGCTTGCCGGCACGCCTCCGACAGTTGCTCGGGCGCGGCGGCGAGAGCCTCGACCGCCACCCAGCGGTTCCAGTCGGCCGCAAGGCTCCAGCCGGGCCGGCCGACATAGGCCAGCGGCAGCCGGTAATGAAGAACGGCCCGCGGTTTCACTTTCCCGCGAATGCGCCCCGCGACCTCGTCGGGAAAGAGTTCGAGGAACATCGGCAGCAGATCGAGCGAGCGCTTGCGGGTGGGGTTCGCCGCGACATAGTCGGCGCAGAGCGTGGCGAGGTCGGACCGGTAGTCGGCCGACAGCACCCGGCGGACATAGGCCGCAGGATACGGCGGCGGCGCGTGGAAGCGCATCAGCGGGCTTGGAAGGATTTCCCCACGCAGGCCGGGCTCCAGCACCAGATAGGCCTGCATCAGGCGCAGCAGCGTCGCGGCGTCGGTCGCCGCCGGCATGATGTTGAAATGCAGGCCGAGCGAATCGGTCAGAATCGCCCCCTTACCGCCGGCCCCCGCCTCCAATAGCGCCTTTATGACCGTGTCGATTTCCTCCAGCCGCGCCACGGCAAGCGGCTCGGTGATGAGTTCGCGCGGCACGAAGGGGCTCATCGCCGCGCCGAGCCAAGGGGAAAGCGCCGCCAGTCGTCGGCCCGGCCCTTCGCGTCGAGGGTGGACATGACGCATGTCGAGCTCGATGCCGATCGTGCCGAGGCGCGAGCCGGTGACCCGGTAGGCGTGCGGATCCTCTTCTTCCACCGTTCCGCCGAGGATCATTCTCAAACATTCGGCGGCCCCGCGCTCCGACAGCCGCGTGAACTCGATTTCGACCCCAACCAGCCGCGGGCGGCCGTCGGCGGTCTGCGGCGTGGGCAGTGGATGATAAGGCGGGGAGGGGGCGCTCACGCGCGGCACCACGGCAGCTGGTTCATGGGCGCCATATGGGGAAGCCGCGCGCCTTGTCCAGACGCGCACGAACGGTGGACGCTATCCTGCCTTCGCTCGCCCACCCGGGCGACGTGCCGGATGATCTCGAAAGCGAGCCTTAGGGCGTTTGGCGAGCCCTGTCGGGAGCTGATCCGGTGGGCCCTGGTATGCCCATCACCTAAGAGCTTGAAGGTCTTAGGTCCGCGTGGTCGGAGTGGCAGGATTTGAACCTGCGACCCCCTCGTCCCGAACGAGGTGCGCTACCAGGCTGCGCTACACTCCGCCGCGGCGCGCAGCCTCTAGCATGCGAACGAGCCGCCCGGCAAGGGGCAGCCCCCCACTTGCCGGAGGATCGGTGGATAAGCCGGCCGTGGCCTATTCGAGCGTCGAGGTTGAAAGCGGCGGCGAGCTGTGGCTATCTCCGCGCCCACGGAACGCGCCCGCCCGGGCGCGACCATTGGGGCGTCGCCAAGCGGTAAGGCAGGGGATTTTGATTCCCCCATGCGGAGGTTCGAATCCTCCCGCCCCAGCCACCACCTATAATTTGTTGTTTTTCAATGACTTATGTGGGTTGGTGTGGCTGGTTCTAGTACAGAGTTCTAGTACAAAAACCATGCCCTTCCGACGCCTCACTGGGTCAACACGTCGCAGTCCCTGTCTATTCGCGAGCCGTCTGTAAATCATTGATTTTACTTATGTATATCAGTGGCCTCAGTTCAGTTCGTTATACTCACGGTCCATGTGGTCTGTTGCCCGACGCGAACCTCGTGTGCTCTGTCTCTGGT
>JAEYTJ010000352.1 GCA_023434095.1 Pseudomonadota bacterium
GCGGGCGCAAACGACAAGGGCCGGTCTTTCGACCGGCCCCCGCCAATAGGTTGGTCATGCAGCGAAACTGATCACTCCAGTTCGCCGATATGGTGCTGGGCGTACAGCTGCAGGCCGAGATTCTTGATCAGGTCGAGCTGGGTTTCGAGGAAGTCGATATGCCCCTCCTCATCCGCCATCAATTCCTTGAACAGGTCGCGGCTGGGGTAGTCCTGCACGGAATCGCAATAGGTCGCGGCTTCCTGGTAGAGCGCGCGCGCCTCGATCTCGGCGGCGAGATCGCATTCGACGACTTCCTTGATGTCCTGCCCGATGCGCAGCGGGTCGAGAACCTGCAGGTTCGGCAGGCCTTCGAGGAACAGGATGCGGTCGACGAAGCGGTCGGCGTGCTGCATCTCCTCGATCGACTCGGCGCGCCACTTGGCGGCAAGCTTCTTGAAGCCCCAGTTGTCCAGCATGCGGTAGTGCAGCCAGTACTGGTTGATCGCGGTAAGCTCCGAGCGGACGCCGCGGTTGAGATATTCGATGACCTTTGAATCGCCCTTCATGGCGCCGCCTCCTGTTGAGTAGCGCCATCTTTTTAGAAAACTTCTAAGGAGAAGGCAACCACCCGTCCACAGGCTGCGCGCCACGGACGGGCACGGAACGCGAGTTATTCGGCGGCGTGCACCAGCGCCGGGTGGGCGAGCGCCGCCGCCCCGTGCTCATGGGCGGCATGGTGGTCGTGGTGCGCGTGGTTGTGCGCGTGCCCGTGAGGGGCATGGTGGTGCGGCGCGTGGTTATGCGTGGCGTGGTGGTGCGGGGCGGGCGCCCCCTCCCCCTGCACGGCCCCCGGGCATTCGCGCGGGCACGCCCCGCAGGCGCTGGCGTTCACATCGTCGAGCAGCTTGCGGATGGTGCGCGCGCAGCGCCCGCACTGGGCGCTGCAGCCGAGGCAGCGATAGACCTGGCCAACGGTGCGTACGGGCGCCGGCGTCTCCGTCACCGCGCTGCGGATCTGGCGATCGGAAAGCACATTGCAGGAACACACGATCATCGCGACGCGAAACCGAAGAATTAAGGCATTTAGAATTATTCTAAATATCGCCTTTCTCTTCTGTTTTGGCGCTATTCCGGCAGAGCGTCAATCGGCAAATGCAAATCTGCCGATCATGTGAGGTGATCGACTAGTCTTCGTCACCACAGATTTGAGACGTTCCAGATTAGGCGTCGCCGCTTAACTCTTCTGCACTTTTGAACGGCACCAAACTGGGCTCTTCGAAACCGTCGCACCGGGCCACCGGGTCGCTCGCGAGCCGGGCGTAGAGCACGTGGTCCTGCCAGCGGCCATCGATGCAGAGATATTCGCGGCCATAGCCCTCGCGGTGGAAGCCCGCCCCCTCCAGCAACCGCATGGACGGGGCGTTGGTCGGCAGGCAGGCCGCTTCGATGCGGCGCAGGCCGAGCGTGCCGTGCGCGAAGGGCAGCAAGGTGCGCACCGCCGCGCTCATATAGCCCTGCCCCGCATAAGGCGCGCCCATCCAGTAGCCGAGGCTGGCGGTCTGGGTGACCCCCCGGCGCACATTGGACAGCGACAGCCCGCCGAGCAGAGCCCTGTCGGCCCGGCGCACGACCAGGAACGGATAGGCCGCGTCTTCGCGCACGTCGCGCGCGTAGCGGCGCATGCGGCGCCGGAACGAGCCGCGCGTGAGGTCATAGGCCGGCCAGGTCGGCTCCCAGGGGGCGAGGAAGTCGCGGCTCTGCTCGCGTAGGGCCGCCCAGGCGGCGAAGTCCGACATGTTCGGCAGGCGCAGAAGCACGCTCGCCCCCTCGACGAGCATCGGGGGCTCAGACCAGGAAACGGTGCGAAACAGGGCCATGTGCGCTGCCGGCGGGCGTTTATGCTGCGCTGAGACGTTCCGCGATGCGCGCCGCCGATTCAAGCGATTTTCCGGGTCCGAGCGCGGTGAAGGTCGGCCGGCCGCGTCCGATCAGCGCCTTGCCGGCGGCACGGGCGTCGTCCAGCGTCACCGCTTCCACCTTGGCGACGATCTCCTCCAGCGGAATCGGCCGCCCGAAGGCCAGCATCTGCCGCGCCAGTTGGTCGGCCCGGGCGCCGGAGCTTTCCAGCGCCGCCAGCAGGCCCACCTTCGCCTGCGCCTTGGAGCGCGCCAGTTCCGCATCGGTCATGGTGTCGATGGTGGCGAGGATCTGGTCCACCGCCACATCGACGAGTTCGCCGACATCGCCGCCATCCGTGCCGGCATAGACGCCGAACAGGCCGGTATCGGCATAGCCCCAGTGGAAGGAATACACGGCGTAGCAAAGCCCGCGCGCCTCGCGCACCTCCTGGAACAGGCGCGAGGACATGCCCCCGCCGAGCACATTGGTGAACACCTGCAGCGCGTGGATGCCGGGGTCGCGATAGGACAGGCCCGGCAGGCCGATCAGCAGATGCGCCTGCTCGAGGTCGCGCCCGCCGCCGATCTCCACCCCGCCCTCATAGCGCGCCGGCGCGACTTCGGGCTTGTCGGCGCCGGGAAAGGCGGCCACGCGCTTTTCTGCCTCGGCGACCAGCGCCTCGTGCGAGACCGCGCCGGCAGCCGAGACGATCATCTTCGGCGCACGGTAGGTGCGGCCGAGATAGCTGCGCAGCCGCTCCGGCCCGAGCGAGCGCACGCTGTCCGGCGTGCCGAGGATGGAGCGGCCGATCGCCTGGCCGGGAAAGGCCCGCTCCTGGAACAGGTCGAACACCAGGTCGTCCGGCGTGTCGAGCGCCGCGCCGATCTCCTGCTCGATCACATTGTGCTCGCGCGCCAGTTCCTCCGGGTCGAAGGCCGGCTCGGCGAGGATATCCGACAGCACGTCGAGCGCCAGCGGCATGTCCTCGGCCAGCACCCGCGCATTGTAGGAGGTGTGCTCGACGCTGGTGGCGGCGTTGATGTCGCCGCCGACCGCCTCGATCTCCTCGGCGATGCCGCGCGCCGTGCGGCGACGCGTGCCCTTGAACGCCATGTGTTCGAGAAGGTGCGAGATGCCGTGCTCGTCCGCCTCCTCGTCCCGCGCCCCGGCCCCGACCCAGATGCCGAGGGAGGTGGTCGCCAGATGCGGCATGGAATCGGTGACGACGGTGACGCCGTTGGCGAGGGTGGTGATGCGCGGCCCGGAGGCGGTGTCCTCGTTCACGCGGCACTCTCCGAGGCCCGGGCATGGCGGGTGATGTAGGCTTCGATCGCCGCCACGTCATTGGGCAGGGTCGGCGTGCGCTCGGGGCGCTCCAAGAGGTCGGCGAGGTGCGGCGGCAGCGCCGGGCGCTCGCCGCAGGCCCGCTCCACCGCGTCGGGGAACTTGGCGGGGTGCGCGGTGGCGAGCACCACCTGCGGCACATGCGGGTCATGGGCGACGCGCTCGGCCACCGAGACCGCGACCGCCGTGTGCGGGTCGAGCAGATAGCCCGTCTCCGCCCGCACGCGCGCGATGGTCTCGCGCGTCTGCGCCTCGTCGGCGCGGCCGGCATCGAAATCCGCGCGCAGCGCCGCCATGGCGGCATTGGACGGCGCGAACGCCCCGGACTGCGCCAGCGAGGCCATCAGCCCGCGCAGCGCGCCGGCGTCGCGGTCCATCGCCTCGAACAGCACGCGCTCGAAATTCGACGACACCTCGATGTCCATCGACGGCGAGGAGGAGGGGCGCACGCCGGTCACCTCGTAGCGCCCGCTCGCGAGGGTGCGGGCGAGGATGTCGTTCACATTGGTCGCCACCACGAGCCGCTCGATCGGCAGGCCCATGCGCTTGGCGACATAGCCGGCGAGCACGTCGCCGAAATTGCCGGTCGGCACCACGAAGGAAGCCTTGCGGTGCGGCGCGCCCAAAGCGACGCCAGCGGCGAAATAATACACCACCTGCGCGACGATGCGCGCCCAGTTGATCGAGTTCACCCCGGCGAGGCGCTGGCGGTCGCGGAAGGCGTGATGGTTGAACATCGCCTTCACATGCGCCTGGCAATCATCGAACGTGCCCTCGATGGCGATGGCGTGGACATTGGCGTCCGGCACCGTCGTCATCTGCCGGCGCTGCACCTCGGAGACGCGGCCGGCGGGGTAGAGGATGAACACATCGGTGCGCTTGGAGCCGCGAAACGCCTCGATCGCCGCGCTGCCCGTGTCGCCCGAGGTGGCGCCAACGATGGTGGCGTGCTGGTCGCGCTGGGTCAGCACATGGTCCATCATCCGGCCCAAGAGCTGCATCGCCACGTCCTTGAAGGCGAGCGTCGGGCCGTGGAACAGCTCCAGTACGAAGCGGTTGGGGGCGATCTGCACCAGAGGCGTCGTCGCGGGGTGGCGGAAGCCCGCATAGGCCTCCTCCAGCATCGGCCGCAGCACGTCGGGGGTGAAGGCGGAATCGACGAAGGGGGCGATCACCCGCCCCGCCACCTCGGCATAGGAATGGCCGGCGAGAGCGGACATCGCCTGCGGCGCCAGCGCCGGGAAGACCTCGGGCACATAGAGCCCGCCGTCGCGCGCCAGCCCGGCGAGCAGGGCGTCGGAGAAGGCGAGCACGGGAGCCTCGCCGCGGGTCGAGATGTAGCGCACGCGCGCCTCCGCTGGAGAAAGTGGCCGCAACCTAGTGGCGGGGAGCCGATGAGGCAAGCAAACGCTCACCTCCCGCGCTCACACCCGCCGCCGCCGGCTCCACACATAGGCGACGAACACGCCGGCCAGCGAGGCGGCGAGGCCGAACCAGGTGAGCGCATATTCGAGATGCCGGTTCGGGAAGACGATGCGCGTCAGCCCGCCGCGCGGCAGGCCGCCCGGATTGCCCGTCGCATCCGCGTCGATGAGGAAGGGCGCCACCCGCACCAGCCCCTTGGCGCTGGCGATCGCCTCGGGGTCGCGCACATACCAGCTGTCGCGTTCGGCATCGTTGGCGGGTGTGAACAGCGTCGCCTCTTCCGGCAGGCGCAGCAGGCCGGTGACGGTGACCAGCCCGTCCACCTGCCCCTCGGCCCGGGTCGCCGGCGCCTTCCGCGCCAGCGGCACGAAGCCCCGGTTGATCAGCACATAGGCCCCGTCCGGCAGGCCGAGCGGCGTCACCACCCAGTAGCCGGGGCCCCCGGTGCCGTCCGGCGCCTGGTCGACCAGCGCATAGACCTGCACTTCGAGATCGTGGCGGAACCGCCCCTGCACGGTCACGCGGCGATACTCGTCATTAGCGAAATCGATCTGCCCCCAGTCGGCTTCCGGCGGCAGCGGCACCGCGTCGCGATGGATACGCGCCTCCACCTGCGCGATCAGCGACTCCTTCCAGGCAAGCCGCTGGAGCTGCCAGAGGCCGAGCCCCACCAGCACGCCGAACGCCACCAGCGCGACGAGGGCGACCGGCAGCAGCCGGTGCCGTGCGGGAGAGGGCGCGCTCACGCATCCCCCTTGTCGAGACGGCCTTCCTGCGCGCGCTTGGCATATTGCAGCGCGATCAGCGTCGCTTTCAGCGGCCGCAGCAGGCCGAGCGTGGAAATCAGCACCAGCGGGGTCCACAGCACCGCGTGCACCCAGAAGGGCGGTTGCCAGGAAAGCTCCACCCACAGCGCGAGCCCCACCATCAGCGCGCCGGCCGCGAGGATGATGAACACGACCGGGCCGTCGCCGGAATCATCGAAGCTGTAGTCGAGCCCGCAGGCGGTGCAGGACGGGGCGACGGTGAGGAAGCCGTTGAACAGCTTGCCGCGCCCGCAGCGCGGGCAGCGGCAGGTAAGGCCGGCCGTGTAGGGCGAAACCCCGCTATCGAAAGGTTGCAGGTCCATGGCCGGTATCTACTCCCAAGGCGGGCCGTTCTGGCAGGGGCATTTCGCCACATAAACGAAAAAGGGGCGGCTGGAAGCCGCCCCTTCGCAACCCTGTCCGTCGGATCAGTGCGGCGCGCCGGCGCTGCCCCAGACATAGATGAAGGTGAACAGGAACAGCCACACCACGTCGACGAAGTGCCAGTACCACGCCGCCGCCTCGAACCCGAAATGATGGGTCGGGGTGAAGTGGCCGGCATAGAGACGGCCAAGGCACACGGCGAGGAAGATGGTGCCGACGATGACGTGGAAGCCGTGGAAGCCGGTCGCCATGAAGAAGGTGGCGCCGTAGATGTTGCCGGAGAAGGCGAACTCGGCGTGGCTGTACTCGAAGCCCTGCAGCAGCGAGAAGATGAAGCCGAGGCCGACGGTGAGCCACAGGCCCCATTTGGCGCTCTGGCGGTCGCCATGCACGAGCGCATGGTGCGCCCAGGTCAGCGTGGTGCCGGAGGTCAGCAGGATCAGCGTGTTGAGCAGCGGGAGATGCCAGGGATCGAAGGTCTCGATGCCGGTGGGCGGCCACACGCCCCCGGTCACCTCGGCGCGGGCGAAGTTGATCTCCTCGCCGACGAAGAGCGAAGCGTCGAAGAAGGCCCAGAACCACGCGACGAAGAACATCACCTCGGAGGCGATGAACAGGATCATGCCGTAGCGCAGGTGGAGCTGCACCACCGGCGTGTGGGCATGCTCGTGCTCGCCCTCGCGGATGACGTCCCGCCACCACACCGCCATGGTGTAGATCACGCCGAGCAGGCCGGCGATGAACACCAGCGAGGTCATCTGGCCGTGCATCCAGAACACCGCGCCCACGGCCATGACGAAGGCGAAGATGGAAATCACGAACGGCCACGGGCTCGGGTCGACGAGGTGGTAGTCGTGATGTTTGGCGTGGGCCTCGGCCATGGGTCGCGCTCTCCGTTCCGTCTGCTTCTCTAGAGCCCTTTCCGATCCGGCGGAACCACCGGATCGCCAGGAAAGTGCTGCCTGTTCACGTTGGCCGTCGGCGCGGCCGCACTATCGGTTTCCGCCCGTCTACAGGGGCGCCTTCCCGTCCTTCGTCGCGCCGGCGGCGACCGGCGTCGCCTTGGGGAAGAAGGTGTAGGAAAGGGTGATGGTCTTGACGCCCTTCATCTCCGGATCCTCGGCAAAGGCGGGATCGACGAAGAAGACGACGGGCATGTCGAGGGTCTCGCCGGGCTGCAGCGTCTGGTCGGTAAAGCAGAAGCACTGCATCTTGGCGAAGTGGTAGCCGGACTGGGCCGGCGTCACATTGTAGGTCGCCGCGGCGGTGACGGGCTGCGAGCTGCGATTCTGCACCCGGTAGAAGGCGAGCTTGGTCTCGCCCACCCGCACCTCCACCGAGCGCTGCTCCGGGGCGAAGGCCCAGTCCAGCCCCGGCGCGGTATTGGCGTCGAAACGCACCTCCACCGTCCGCTCCAGCGCCGCGCCCGGCGCCGAGGCGGCGACGCGGGTGGCACCGCCGAAGCCGGTCACCTGGCAGAACATCTGGTAGAGCGGCACGGCGGCATAGGCGGCACCGGTCATGGCGACCACGAAGGCGGCACAGCTCAGCGCCACGCCCCGATGGCTGACGGTACGGCGACGCGCCGGGGCCGGGGTGGCGGGGGCGTCGATCGGGTCTTCGCGGTCTGATGCCATGGCAACCTCACAGTGGCCGGATCAGCACGGCAGGGCCGAGCTTGACGATGGTGACGACGTAGAACAGCACGCACAACGCCGCCAGCACCGCCGCGATGGCGATGGAGCGGGCGCGCCGGCGCCGCTTCTGCTCGTCGGTCAGCACCACGCCGTCGGGTTCGGTGCCGGGGATCTTCTTGTCGTCTGTCATGCCAACCCTCATCGCCATGTGCTCACAGCCCGAAGCCGGCCGGCGCGACCGCCTCGACGAGGAGGACCGCGAAGAGGAGGAAAAGATACAGGATCGAGAAGCCGAACAGCCGCCGCGCCGCGACTTCCGCCGGCGCGCCCTCGCGGCGGCGATAGACCTGCACGGCGAGCAGCAGCATCAGCGCGCCGGTGACGCCCGACACCACGCCATAGGCGAGCCCGGCCATGCCGAGGAAGAAGGGCGACATGGCGAGCGGCACGAGGAGCACGGTGTAGAGCAGGATCTGGCGGCGCGTCTCGGACGGACCGGCGACGACCGGCAGCATGGGCACGCCGGCGCGGGCATAGTCGCCCGACTTGTAGAGCGCCAGCGCCCAGAAATGCGGCGGCGTCCAGAAGAAGATGATGAGGAAGAGCAGCAGGCTCTCCAGCCCGATGCCGCCGGTGGCCGCCGCCCAGCCGACCATGGGCGGGAAGGCGCCGGCCGCGCCGCCGATGACGATGTTCTGCGGCGTCCAGCGCTTCAGCCACATCGTGTAGATGACGGCATAGAAGAAGATGGTGAAGGCCAGCAGCGCCGCCGCGACCATATTCACCAGCAGCCCGAGCACGATCACCGAGCCGACCGAGAGCGTCATGCCGAAGGCGAGCGCCTCGCCCGGGGTGACGCGGCCGGCGGGGATCGGGCGGCGGCGGGTGCGGGACATCACGGCGTCGATGTCGGCGTCCCACCACATGTTGAGCGCCCCGGAGGCGCCGGCGCCGATGGCGATGCACAGCAGGGCGGTGAAGGCGATCACCGGGTGCACCTCGCCCGGCGCGCGGACGAGGCCGACCAGCGCGGTGAAGATCACCAGCGACATGACGCGGGGCTTCAGCAGCGCGACATAGTCGGCCACCGAGGCGGGCGACGGCATGTCGAGTGCGCGGGGCTCGCTCGGGGTCAGGTCGTATTCGCGCGAGGCGACGTCGCTCATCACTTCACTCCGGCGCGCCCGGGGGCTGCGCTTTCCTTCGGGCGGGCCGCTCGCGGCTCCACCCCTTTGCGGAACCGGCGCGGAAATCCGCGCCGGGCCTTGTCTCACCGTGTCCGGCCGCTCACTTGATCTTCGGCAGGACGTCGAAGTGGTGGTAGGGCGGCGGCGAGCTCAGCGTCCATTCCAGCGTGGTCGCGCCCTCGCCCCAGGTGTTGGCGCCGGCCGGCACCTTGGCGGCGAACATGCGCCAGATGCCGAACAGGAACACCAGCACCGCGAAGCCGGAGATGTAGGAACCGATCGAGGAGACGAAGTTCCAGCCGGCGAACGCGTCCGGGTAGTCCGCGTAGCGGCGCGGCATGCCGGCGAGGCCGAGGAAGTGCTGCGGGAAGAACACCAGGTTGACGCCGATGAAGGTCAGCCAGAAGTGCACCTTGGCGATGCCCTCGCTGTACATGTAGCCGAACATCTTCGGGGCCCAGTAGTACCAGCCGGCGAAGATGGCGAACACGGCGCCGAGCGAGAGCACGTAGTGGAAGTGGGCCACCACGTAATAGGTGTCGTGCAGCGCGCGGTCGATGCCGGCATTGGAGAGCACGACGCCGGTGACGCCGCCGACGGTGAACAGGAAGATGAAGCCGATCGCCCACAGCATCGGCACCCGCATGGAGATCGAGCCGCCCCACATGGTGGCGATCCACGAGAAGATCTTCACCCCCGTCGGCACCGCGATGATCATCGTCGCCGCGACGAAATAGGCCTGCGTCGAGGAGGACAGGCCGACCGTGTACATGTGGTGCGCCCACACCACGAAGCCGACGACGCCGATCGCCACCATCGCATAGGCCATGCCGAGATAGCCGAACACGGGCTTGCGCGAGAAGGTGGAGACGATGTGCGAGACGATGCCGAAGCCCGGCAGGATCAGGATGTACACTTCCGGATGGCCGAAGAACCAGAACAGGTGCTGGAACAGGATCGGGTCACCGCCGCCGGCCGGATCGAAGAAGGTGGTGCCGAAATTGCGGTCCGTCAGCAGCATGGTGATGGCGCCCGCCAGAACCGGCAGCGACAGCAGCAGCAGGAAGGCCGTCACCAGCTGCGACCAGGCGAAGAGCGGCATCTTGTGCAGCGTCATGCCGGGAGCGCGCATGTTGAGGATCGTCGTGATCAGGTTGATCGCGCCGAGGATCGACGAGGCGCCGGCGATGTGCAGCGAGAGGATCAGCAGGTCCATGGCCGGGCCGGGATGGCCGAGCTTGGAGGAGAGGGGGGGATAGATCGTCCAGCCGCCGCCGAAGCCGTTGCTGCCCGGCGCGCCTTCGACGAACAGCGACAGCAGCGCAAGCGCGAAGGCGGGCGGCAGCAGCCAAAAGGCGACGTTGTTGATGCGCGGGAAGGCGGTGTCCGGCGCGCCGATCATCAGCGGCACGAAGTAGTTGCCGTAGCCGCCGATCATTGCCGGCATCACCATGAAGAAGATCATGATGAGGCCGTGCCCGGTCGTGAACACGTTGAAGGTCTGCGGATCGGAGAAGATCTGCATCCCCGGTTCCTGCAGCTCCATGCGGATGCCGATGGACAGGATGCCACCCACAATCCCCGCGACGATCGCGAAGATCAGGTACATCAGCCCGATGTCCTTGTTGTTGGTCGAATAGACCCAGCGCTTCCAACCCGTCGGATCGCCCGCGTGACCGGCTGCGTATGCCATGGAACCGTCCCTCATTCGTGCCCTTTCAGGCACTTAGAAACTTCAATGCGCCGAACCGGCACTCTCAGCGGGCGGCGACGCCCGCGACCTCGCCCTGCGCGACACGCGCCGGCGCAGGCGCCGCCGCGAATTCCTGCTTGGCCTTCTCGACCCAGCCGGCAAACTCTTCCTCGCTCACCACCCGGATGGCGATGGGCATGAAGGCATGGTCCTTGCCGCAGAGCTCGGAGCACTGGCCGTAATAGATGCCTTCCTTGGTGGCCTGGAACCAGCTCTCGTTCAGCCGGCCCGGCAGCGCGTCGATCTTCACGCCGAAGGAGGGAAGAGCGAAGGAATGGATCACGTCGGCCGCCGTCACCTGGATGCGGACGACCTTGTTCACGGGCACGACGACGTCGTTGTCCACCGCGAGCAGACGCGGCTGGCCGGGCTGGAGCTCCGCCTCCGGCACCATCATGCTGTCGAAGCTGAAGGCGCCGTTATCGGGGTACTCGTAGGACCAGTACCACTGGTGACCGGTCACCTTCACGGTGATGTCGGCCTGCGGCAGGTCCAGCTGGTGGAACAGCAGGCGGAACGAGGGAATGGCGATCGCCACCAGGATCAGCACCGGCACGACGGTCCACGCCACCTCGATCATGGTGTGGTGGGTGGTGCGCGAGGGGACCGGGTTGGCCTTCTCGTTGAACTTCACCATCACCACGACCAGCAGCGCCAGCACCAGCAGCACGACGGCGACGATGATCACGAGCAGGAAGAAATGGAAGGAATGCATGCTCTCCATGACCGGAGAGGCCGCCCCCTGAAGATTGATCTGCCAGGGCGAGGGCTGCCCGGTTCCCGCCAGTGCGGCCCCAGCCAGCGCCATCATGCCGAACATCCCGCCGGCCAGGCCCGCGACCGTGCGCGCAGCGTTGCGGATCCACGATTTCATCGCGAACGTCACTCCCATCAGCTTCCCCACGACCCAGACAAAGCGATAGTGATCGCTCCCCGGGACAGCGGCATTTGATCTTCATCAAACACAAAAAGGACACGTGGGCAACGCGCCAGGGGGGTTCCCCTCCTGCGACATGACGTCGGGTGCCTGGAACCGTTCTATCTCCACACAGCGATGGATTGCCGCATTCTTGACATCACCCTCGGGCTTCTACCGCATCCTGCCCTGGGAGCGGCCGAATGGGGGGCGCCGCACGATTCGCCTTGTCCCCTGCCGCCGATTCTTTAGAAGACATAGCGAACGACACTTTTCGGGAGACAGCCATGCCCGGCTTCGCGGCCCTCCGTTCAGCCATAGTCGCGGCGCTTGCCGCCGCGGCGCTGTTCGCCTCCCTCGGCGGGGCGGCGGCGCAGGGCGTCGTGCGCTCTGTGCATGGCGAATGGCAGATCCGGTGCGACACGCCGCCCGGCGCGCAGTCCGAGCAATGCGTGCTGCTGCAGAGCGTGCAGGCCGACGACCGTCCGAATGTCGGGCTCACCGCCATCGTGCTGAAGATGCGCGACAACGGGAAGTCGCTGCTGCGGGTGCTCGCCCCGCTCGGAGTGCTGCTGCCGTCCGGCCTCGGCCTCATCATCGACGACACCCCCATCGGCAGCGTCGGCTTCGTGCGCTGCGTGCCCAATGGCTGCGTCGCCGAGGTGGAGATGGACGCGACGCTGATGGACCGGCTGCGCAACGGCAAGAAGGCCATCTTCGTGATCCGCGAAACGCCGGAGCCGGACGAGGGCATCGGCATTCCGCTCAATCTCAACGGGTTCGGCCAGGGCTACGACGCGCTTCCCTGAGGCGCCTCTGTGACCGGCTCCGACGACTCACCCCCTCCCCGCCTCGTCATCTTCGACATGGATGACGTGCTGCTGCGCTACGACGTCGAAGCCCGCCGCGCCGCCATGGGCGCCCCGGCCGGGCTTTCGGCCGCCGATGTCGAGCGGCTCGTGTGGCACAGCGGCATCGAGGACGCGGCCGATCTCGGCCGCCTCACCCCCGACGCCTATCTCGCCGCGATCGCGCAGGCGCTCGGCGTGCCGTTCGGCCGCGCCGACTGGCTGCGCACCCGCGCGCTGGCGATGACGCCGGACCCGGAGATGCTGGCGCTGGTGCCGCAGGTCCGCGCCCGCCTGCCCATCGCCCTGCTCACCAATAACGGCCACATCATGCGCGAGCATTTCGACGTGCTGGTGCCGGAGCTGCGGGCGCTGTTCGGCCCGGCCATGCATGTCGCCTGCGAGTTCGGTGCGAAGAAGCCGGCCCCTTCCGTATATAAAGGTGTCGCCGCCCGCTACGGCGTCGCTCCGGAAGACGCGGTGATGATCGACGACAAACCGGTGAACGTCGCCGGCGCCCGCGTGGCCGGGCTGCGCGCGCACTGCTTCACCCGCGCCGACGCCCTCGTGCCCTTCCTGAGGGCACACCATATACTCGGCTGATTAGCCGCCGCGCCGGCGCCCTTCGCGAGACCTTCCTGACGATGCCCGAACTGCCTGAAGTCGAAACCGTCCGGCGCGGGCTCGCGCCGGTCATGGAGGGCCGGCGCATCCTCGCCGCCGTCGCCCGCCGGCCGGACCTGCGCTGGCCGCTGCCCGAGCGCTTCGCCGAGCGGCTGACGGGACGCACGCTGCGGCGGCTGGAGCGGCGGGCGAAATATCTCATGGCCGATGTCGGGCCGGACGCGGCGGGCACCGACGAGGTGCTGGTCATGCATCTCGGCATGTCTGGCTCCTTCCGCATCGAGGCCGACGAGGGCCCGCCGGAACTGCCCGGCGATTTTCACCTGCCGCGCTCCCGCCTCGCCGCGCACGACCATGTGGTGCTGCGCATGGAGGGCGGCGCCGGGAACGGCCCGGCGGAGATCGTCTATAACGACCCGCGCCGCTTCGGCTTCATGCTGCTGCTGCCGCGCGCGGCGCTGCCGGCGCATCCGCTGTTCCATGCCATCGGGCCGGAGCCGCTGGGCGAGGATTTCACCCCCGAGACGCTGGCCCGGGCGCTCCACGGCCGGCGCGCCCCGCTGAAGGCGGCGCTGCTCGACCAGAAGGTCGTCGCCGGGCTCGGCAACATCTATGTGTGCGAGGCGCTGCACCGTGCCGGCCTGTCGCCGGAACGCGGCGCCTTCACCCTCACCACCCCCACTGGCGGTCCCACTGCACTCACTGTCCTCCTGGTCGAGACCATCCGCGCGGTGCTGAAAGAGGCCATCACGGCGGGCGGCTCCACCCTGCGCGACCATGCCCAGGTCGACGGAACGCTCGGCTATTTCCAGCACACCTTCCGGGTCTATGACCGCGAGGGCGGGCCCTGCACGACGCCGGGCTGCCGGGGCCGCATCGCCCGGCTTGTGCAAAGCGGGCGCTCCACCTTCTACTGTGCCGCCTGCCAGCGATAGGAGACGCGCATGTCCTACGACACCATCCTCGTCGAAACCAACGGGCGCGTCGGGGTCGTCACCCTGAACCGCCCCAAGGCCCTCAACGCCCTCAACGCCGCGCTGATCGCCGAGCTGGGGCGGGCGCTGGACGGCTTCGAGAGCGATCCCGGCATCGGCTGCATCGTCCTCGCCGGCTCGGAGCGCGCCTTCGCTGCCGGGGCGGATATCAAGGAAATGCAGGCACTTGGCTTCCCGGCCACCTATGTCGACGACTTCATCACCTCGTGGGAACGGCTCTCGCGCTGCCGCAAGCCCGTGGTCGCGGCGGTCGCCGGCTACGCGCTCGGCGGGGGCTGCGAACTCGCCATGATGTGCGACATCATCCTCGCCGCCGACACTGCGCGCTTCGGCCAGCCGGAGATCCAGCTCGGCATCATGCCCGGCGCCGGCGGCTCGCAGCGACTTACCAGGGCGGTCGGCAAGGCCAAGGCAATGGAGATGTGCCTCACCGGCCGCACCCTCACGGCGGAGGAAGCGGACCGCTACGGTCTGGTCTCGCGGGTCGTGCCGGCGGCGTCGCTGAAGGAGGAGGCAATGAAGGTCGCCGACACCATCGCCGGCCTGTCGCTGGCCTCGGTCATGATGACCAAGGAGAGCGTGAACCGCGCTTTCGAATCCTCACTGGCCGAAGGCATCCGATTCGAACGCCGCCTCTTCCAGGCGCTGTTCGCCACCGCCGACCAGAAGGAGGGTATGGCCGCCTTCATCGACAAGCGCGGAGCCTCGTTCACCAACAATTAACCATTGTCCCGGGCGGGCGTCCGCGGCTTGCATATTGACGCGGCGGCGCCCCCCGACTATAAGCCCGCCACTCGCGCGGGGCTCCTCCGGGGTTGGCCTCGCTTCACCTTTTGCAACCGACATTTCGGCAAGGCGCGGTACGCGGCGTCCTTGCGACGATGAAGAGGATGGCCGATGGCCAATACGCCCTCCGCCAAAAAGGCGGCTCGCAAGATTGAGCGCCGGACCGAGGTCAACAAGAACCGCCGTTCGCGGATGCGCACATTTGTGCGCAAGGTCGAAGAGGCGCTGGCCTCGGGCGACAAGGATGCGGCTGGTGCCGCCCTCAAGTCCGCCGAGCCGGAAATCATGCGCGCCGCCCAGAAGGGCGTCCTGCCCAAGAACACTGCCTCGCGCAAGGTTTCGCGCCTGGCGCAGCGTCTGGCTAAGCTCGGCGCCTGAACTGGCAGCCCGCGCAAGCGCCAACCGCGACCCGAGAGAATGATGTCAAGCCCGGCCTCGTGCCGGGCTTTTCGCGTTTACAACGACGCCTGCCGGGCCGCTGCCGTCCAAGCCCGGCGAGCTTCCTGACCCCGCGGCCACTCCGTTGCAAAAGTGTCACGGAAGCCCACACCGGTGCAAACCTGGCCGCCCCAAGCCGGATGCTCCTTGACTCAGACGTCACTCTTGAGCAGCGAAAAAATCGCAAAATTCACGCGAAAATGCCGTCACGCCGCGCAGAATTCTTCCTTTTATTTCATAAACTTACGACCCATGCGGGCGAGCACCCCTCGAATCGGACGCTCCCACCCCCACCGCACCCCTCCCGACACAAATTTAGCTGCGGAAAGACCCATCATTCGGCCCCCATGAATCTTGCAAGTGACTCAGAGATTTGCCGACTGATGGCTCTTTTTTGAGCGGCCGAATCAGCGACCTGCGGCACCCTGATGCCATGCCTGCCATGCCGACGACGTTGCACCGCAGGGGGGCCGTGTGTATGTTGTTTTCATCCGGTTGGGCCGGACACCTCAGCGAAAAGTTGAGTTTTGGAACGGGTCTTTGCGACGTGGGGAGGGAGGCGTGTGCTGTATTCATGACCTCACTTCCACACAGATTATGTCGCCCGGCGTCAATCGACAGATCTTCTGCGAGAGAAGAACTTGTCGGCGCAATGCGTAGTGTTGGCGATTTTAGTTGACTCATAACAATCTAACTTTTGACGACGGCAATGATCTTGCCGTGAAGGGGCTGCTATGACCACGCGAATGAGCGCACAAGAGGGTGCGCGGCCAGTTCGCCCCACTGTTCCGGCAGTGGATGGCGTCTGCGACGACCAGCTATGGGACCCTCTGAGAAGCTGCGTTCTGCGTGAGCCTCATGCCTTGGCCTTTTGGCCTGTTGAGGCGCTGATGCGGGTCGTCTAAAGACATCCCCCGCCCGATGGCCGAAAGGCACCGTCGACCACTTCATTCGCACTGATGAGCCTGTCGCCCGAACGGTCGCACCTGCGAACCGCGGAACGGCATGGCTCTCGTGTGTCCCAACAACCGCATAAGAAGCGCGGAGCCGATATGTTCAAAGATGGCATCGAAACCTCACGTAAGGCCCAGTTCCCCGGCGTGCCGGCAAGCGCTGGCGCGCTCGCCGGCCTGGACAGCGACGCGCGGGATGCTTGGGATCGCGTCCGCCGCCGCCTGCGTGCCGAGGTCGGGGAAGAGGTCTATTCGAGCTGGTTCCCGCGCATCGAACTCGACGGCTTCCACGACGGCTATGTGCGCCTTTCGGTGCCGACCCGCTTCCTCAAGACATGGATCCAGCAACATTATATCGAGCGTCTGGTCGCGCTTTGGCAGGAGGAAGCCTCTGCCGACCGCGTCGAGCTGATCGTCCGTACCGCCGTGATGCGCACGCCCGGCGCCGCGCCGATGCCGGTGCGTGCGGTGGTGACGCGGGCCGCGGCGCCGGTGCAAGCGGAAGCCGCGCCGTCCGCCGCCGCCATGGCCAATCCCGCCGAAGTGGCCAACGGGTCGCCGCTCGACCCCCGCCTCACGTTCTCGACCTATCGCCTCGGCGATTCCAACCGCCTCGCCCACGCGGCCGCGCTGAAAGTGGCGCATGCTCCAGTAGGCAGCGGGCCGGTCTTCAACCCGCTATATCTCCACGCTGCGGTGGGGCTCGGCAAGACGCATCTGCTCCAGGCCATCGCCGCCGATGGCGCCGACCATGGCCGGCGCGTCGTCTATCTCACCGCCGAGCGCTTCATGTATGGCTTTGTCGCCGCCCTGAAGAGCCAGTCGTCGCTGGCCTTCAAGGAGCAGTTGCGCGGCATCGACACGCTCGTCATCGATGATCTGCAGTTTCTGCAGGGTAAGAGCGTGCAGCAGGAGTTCTGTCACACGCTCAACGCACTGATGGATTCCGGCCGCCAGGTGGTGATCGCCGCCGACCGGCCGCCGGCTGAACTCGATGCGCTGGAAGAGCGGGTGCGCTCGCGCCTCGCCGGCGGGCTCGTGGTCGAGATCGCCCCGCTGGACGACGAGCTGAAGCAGGAAATCCTGACCGCCCGCATCGCCGCACTGGCCCAGCAGCATCCCGGCTTCGGCGTGCCGGCGGACGTGCTGAATTTCATCGCCCGCAACTGTGGACAGAACGGCCGCGATCTCGACGGCGCGCTGAACCGGCTACTGGCGCATAATCAGCTCACTTCGCGCGCCATCACGCTCGAAATGGCCGAGACCGCCGTGCGCGACCTCGTGCGCTCGAGCGAGCCCAAGCGCGTACGTGTCGACGATATCCTGCGCGTCGTCGCCAAGCACTACAATGTCAGCCGTGCCGACATCCTCTCCCAGCGCCGCACCGCCAATGTGGTGAAGCCACGCCAGATCGCGATGTACCTCGCGAAGATGCTCACCCTGCGCTCGCTGCCTGAGATCGGCCGGCGCTTCGGCGGCCGCGACCACACCACGGTGCTGCACGCCGTGCGCAAGATCGACGGCCTCGTCGGGACCGACCGCGTGCTCGCCGACGAGGTGGAGACGCTGAAGCGGCTGGTCAACGACGAGTAGGCCCAGGCGCTGCCGCGCGGCGCCTTCCCGTTATCCCCGCTGATTTCCCCATCATTTCGGCGCATCCATCGGGTGCGCCGCTTGCCTTGATGCGCGAGGGGCGGCAATGTCAGCGCCCCCGGCGGCGCAGTCGCGCCGCTGCCCGGGGCGCGTGGCCGGGCGTCGTCCGGCCGCCCGTGCCTCGTGCACCTTCCCTTTTTCTAAAGCCATGGGTGTCGCGGCCATGAAGGTCACAGTCGAGCGGGCCGAGTTGCTCAAGTCCTTGGCCCACGTCCATCGTGTCGTCGAGCGGCGCAACACCATTCCGATCCTCGCCAACGTGCTGATGCGGAGCGATCCGCGCGGGCTGGCGCTGCGCGCCACCGACCTCGATATCGAGATCGTCGAGACGATCGCGGCCGAGGTCCAGCAGGAGGGCGCTACCACCGTTCCCGCGCACACGATCTACGACATCGTCCGCAAGCTGCCCGAGGGCGCGCAGGTGCAGATCGAGACCTCCGGGGACCGCAGCACGCTGACCGTGCGCGCCGGCCGCTCCCGCTTCGCGCTGCAGACCCTGCCGGAGAACGAATTTCCCGATCTCGCCGCCGGCGAGATGACCCACAGCTTCACCGTCCCCGCGGGCGAGTTGAAGCGGCTGGTCGACAAGACACAGTTCGCGATCTCGACTGAAGAGACGCGCTATTATCTCAACGGCATTTATCTCCACGTCGCCGAGGCTGGCGGCCCGGTGCTGCGCGCGGTCGCTACCGACGGCCATCGCCTTGCCCAGGCTCAGGCCCCCGCGCCGGCCGGCGCCATCGGTATGCCGGGCGTCATCGTGCCGCGCAAGGCGGTAGCCGAGATCCAGCGCCTCGCCGAAAATGCCGATGCGGAAGTCACGGTTGAACTCTCCGCCGCCAAGATCCGGGTCTCCCTCGATCGCGTGGTCCTGACCTCCAAGCTTATCGACGGCACCTTCCCTGATTACGGCCGCGTCATCCCGGTCGGCAACGACAAGACGCTGGTCGTCGACAAGGCGGATTTCGCCTCCGCCGTCGACCGCGTTTCGACCGTGGCCAGCGAGCGCGGGCGGGCGGTGAAGCTCTCCATTGCCGACGGCAAGCTCATCCTTTCCGTCACCAACCCGGATTCGGGCAGCGCCACGGAGGAGATCGAGGTCGAGTACGCTGCCGAGCCGATCGATATCGGCTTCAACAGCCGCTATCTCCTCGACATCACCTCGCAGATCGAAGGCAGCACCGCCGAATTAAAGCTCGCCGACCCCGGCTCCCCCACGCTCGTGCAGGACCCGGACAAGCGCGGCGCGCTCTATGTGCTGATGCCGATGCGCGTGTGAGCTCATCCACGACCGCCACGGCCCGTCTCGCACGCCTGCGGCTGACCGATTTCCGCAGCTACCATTCGGCGGAGATTCGCGTCGGCGAAGGGCCGGTGGTACTGCTCGGGTCCAACGGGGCCGGCAAGACCAATCTCCTGGAAGCCATCTCGCTGCTTGCGCCTGGCCGCGGGCTCCGGCGCGCCACGCTCGACCAGTTTGCCGCCCGCGGGCCGGAGGGTGCGCACGCGCCGGGCTGGGCGGTTTCCGCCGTGGTCGAAGGCGCCTATGGCGAGGTTACGCTCGGCACCGGCGTCGAGGCCGATGGCGAAGCGCGCGCACGCCGTTGCCGGATCGATGGCGAGACCGTCGGATCGGCCGCTGCCTTCGCCACCCATCTCCGTGTCGTCTGGCTGACGCCCGACATGGACGGGCTGTTCCTCGGTCCGCCTTCGGAACGCCGGCGCTTCCTCGATCGGCTGGTGCTGGCCGTCGACGCCGAGCACGGGGCGCGGGTAAACGCGCTGGAGCGGGCGCTTCGTGCGCGCAACCGCCTGCTGGAGGAGCCGTCTACCGATCCCCGTTATCTCGATGCGGTCGAGCAGGAACTGGCGGCGCTCGCCATCGCCGTCGCCGCGGCGCGGATGGAGACGGTGCGCCGCCTGGCCGCCGGCATCGCCCAGGGGCGGGCGGCCGGGAGCGACGACAGTTCCCCCTTTCCCTGGGCGACGGTGGCGCTCGACGGCGAGGTGGAACGGGCTCTCGCGCGCGAGCCGGCCACGCTTGTGGAGGACCAATACCGGCTCGCCCTGCGCGCGGCCCGGGCGCGCGACCGCGCGGCGGGGCGGACGCTCGAAGGACCGCATCTGACCGATCTGCTCGTCGGCCACGGCCCGAAAGCCATCCCGGCAGGACAGGGGTCGACCGGCGAGCAGAAGGCGCTGCTCATTGGGCTTGCCGTCGCCCATGCGCGCCTGGTGGCGGAAATGGCCGGCATCACGCCGGTGATGCTTCTCGACGATGTGGTGGCCTATCTCGACCCCGAACGCCGCACCGCCCTGTTTGCAGCCCTCGACGCGCTCGGCGGCCAGGTGTGGATGACGGGCGCAGACCCTTCAGCCTTCGCCACGCTCGCGGGACGAGCGGAGACCTTCACGGTCACACCCGGCTATGTCGTGCGTCGTCCTTGAATCCTTGAAAGAAAAGGGAAAACTCCCTAAATGGAGGTGTCGCGCGCGCATACGCGCGGAGGCTGTCTGCTTCGCCCCCTCGCCCGCCGGTGGAAGCCCTGAGCCGCGCCACGAATTAACCGCGCGAGTGCGGTATAAATCCCGATCACGTCCAACGATTCGAAGAGCTTCATCCCATGGCCGAGCCCGACAACGCCCCGACCCCCGCCGCGAACGGGGACGATTATGGCGCGCAGTCGATCCAGGTGCTTCGCGGCCTCGATGCGGTGCGCAAGCGCCCCGGCATGTATATCGGCGATACGGATGACGGTTCCGGCCTCCACCATATGGTCTACGAGGTGGTGGACAATGCGATCGACGAGGCGCTTGCGGGCTATGCCGATGAAGTGACGGTGACGCTCAATGCCGATGGCTCGGTCACCGTGACCGACAACGGTCGGGGCATCCCGACCGATATCCACGATGAGGAAGGGGTCTCGGCGGCGGAGGTCATCATGACCCAACTGCACGCCGGCGGTAAGTTCAACCAGAACTCCTACAAGGTTTCCGGCGGCCTGCACGGTGTTGGCGTCTCCGTGGTGAACGCACTCTCCACGACGCTCGATCTCACTATCTGGCGCAACGGGCTGGAGCACCATATGCGCTTCCGCCATGGCGAGGCCGAGGCGCCGCTGGCGGTGAAGGGACCCGCGCTGGAAGGCCGGCGAGGCACGATGGTGACCTTCGTCCCCAGCCCTCAGACTTTCAGTCATATTGAATTCAGCTATGCGACGCTGGAGCACCGCCTGCGTGAGCTCGCCTTCCTCAATTCGGGCGTTCGCATCGTGCTGACCGATGCCCGCCATGCGGAGGTGAAGCGCGAGGAGATGATGTATGAGGGCGGCGTCGAAGCCTTCGTCCAGTATCTCGACCGCTCCAAGCAGGCCCTGCTGCCCAAGCCGATCGTCATTCGCGCCGAGCGCGACGGGATCATGGTCGAATGTGCGCTCTCGTGGAACGACAGCTACCACGAGAACGTGCTGTGCTTCACCAACAACATCCCGCAGCGTGACCGGGGCACGCACTTCACCGGCTTTGCGGCCGCTTTGACGCGCCAGATCATCGGCTATTCCGAGCGCTCCGGCATCGCCAAGAAGGAGAAGGTGGACCCCACCGGTGAGGATTGTCGCGAGGGCCTGACCGCCGTGCTCTCGGTGAAGGTGCCGGACCCAAAATTCTCGTCCCAGACCAAGGACAAGCTGGTGTCCTCGGAAGTGCGCCCCGTGGTGGAGGCGCTGGTTAACGATGCGCTCGGCACCTGGCTGGAGGAGCATCCCGGCGAGAGCAAGGCGCTGGTCACCAAGGTGGTCGAGGCCGCCGCCGCGCGCGAAGCCGCGCGCCGGGCGCGCGAACTCACCCGCCGCAAGAACCCGCTCGATGTCGCCTCGCTGCCCGGCAAGCTCGCCGACTGCCAGGAGCGCGACCCTGCCAAGTCCGAGCTTTTCATCGTCGAGGGCGACTCGGCCGGCGGCTCCGCCAAGATGGGCCGCAATCGCGCCTTCCAAGCGATCCTGCCTCTGCGCGGCAAGATCCTCAATGTCGAGCGGGCGCGCTTTGACAAGATGCTATCCTCCGACCAGATCGGTACGCTTATCACCGCGCTCGGCACCGGCATCGGCCGGGACGACTTCAATGTCGACAAGCTTCGCTACCACAAGATCATAATCATGACGGACGCGGACGTGGACGGCTCCCACATCCGCACGCTTCTGCTGACCTTCTTCTTCCGACAGATGCCGGAGCTTCTTGAGCGCGGGCACATCTATATTGCCCAGCCCCCGCTCTACAAGGTGACGCGCGGCAAGTCCGAGCAGTACCTCAAGGACGAGCGCTCGCTGGAAGACTACCTCATCACCCAGGGCCTCGATGAGGCTTCGTTGCACCTCGCGACGGGGGAAGTGCGAAGCGGCGCCGATCTCCACCATGTGCTGGAAAGCGCCCGTTCCTTCCGGCATGTGATGAACGGCCTGCACCCGCGCTACAACCGGGCGGTGGCGGAACAGGCGGCGATCGCCGGCGCCCTCACACCCGGCCTTCTCGTCGAGGAGGAGCGTGCCGTCGAGATTGCCGCGATCGTGGCCCACCGGCTCGACCGGATCGCCGAGGACACGGAGCGCGGCTGGACCGGCGAGGCCGATGGGGCGGGGTTCCGCTTCACTCGCACCGTGCGCGGTGTGAAGGAAGTGGCGGTGCTCGACGCCACCTTCATCGGCTCGGCCGAGGCGCGCAGGCTCGACAGCCTGGCCGCCGACCTGCAGGACGTTCATGCTGAACCTGCCACCCTGCGCCGGAAGGGAGCGGAAACCCTGGTCTTCGGCCCGATGGACCTGTTCGACGCGGTGACCGATGCCGGCCGCAAGGGCGTGGCGCTGCAACGCTATAAGGGCCTCGGCGAGATGAATGCCGAGCAGCTGTGGGAGACGACGCTCGATGTGGACGCCCGTTCGCTGCTGCAGGTAAAGGTGAAGGAGGTCGCGGACGCCGACGACCTGTTCAACCGCCTGATGGGCGACGTGGTGGAGCCGCGCCGCGAATTCATCCAGGACAACGCGCTGCGCGCCAGCGTCGACGTGTAAGGCCTTTCCGGCCGGCGGCGCTTGCCGCTGGCGCAGATGTGAGAGGTGGACGGCTCGTCGCGGAGCACGCCCGCCCCATAGTCTGGTGCGACTTCCCCTGCGACAGGAGCCGCTCCATGCACGCCGCCCGCCCCCAACCGAACGCGCGCCGCACCCTGCTCGGCGCCGGACTTGCCAGCCTTATCGCCCTATCAGCCCCGGCCCTCGCCCATCATGGCTGGAGTTGGGCCGAAAGCGAGCAGATGACGCTGGAAGGCACGATCAAGACCATTTCGATGTCGCCGCCGCACCCCTCGCTGGAGGTGACCGCGCAAGACGGCACGCTCTGGCAGGTGGACCTCGGCAATCCCCGCCAGACCGCCGCTTCCGGCTTCACCGGCGACACGGGCAAACCCGGCGACGCCATCACCGTACTTGGTAATCGCAACCGCGACAGCGCCAAGGTCCACATCAAGGCCGTCCGCATCACCATTGCCGGCAGAAATTACGACATGTATCCTGAACGGATCGGCGGCAACTGAGGTCTCCGTGGAGGAGTGGGGAAGCCTTCTCGCCGTAGTGGGGGACTGGCCTGGCGCCCGCGCCCTGCGGGTGTCGTGGATCGCCTATATCTTCGTGAACGCAGCCCATATCCTCGGCATTGCGCTGCTGCTCGGCGCGATCCTGGTGCTGGACCTGCGGTTGTTGGGAGCACTCACCGCCGTGCCGCTGGCAGTGATGGGACCGCTGCAGGAAAGGGTGGCGGCTCTCGGCCTTGGGCTCGCCGTGTTGACAGGGCTCTGGCTGTTCACGGTTCGGCCGGCGGAGTATGCGGCTAATCCCGCCTTCCTGATCAAGCTGGCCCTTCTTGCCGCGGCATTCGCCAATATCGGCCTTCAGCATGCCAATGCCGGCTATCGACAAGCACTGAAGGATAGGCCGGTCACGGCCGGCGTGCGTGTCT
>JAEYTJ010000015.1 GCA_023434095.1 Pseudomonadota bacterium
GTCCGGCGCCTCGGCGCCGGCGAAGGCTGCGAGCGCGGCACGGTCGTCGTCGGTGAGCGCGGCGGAGGCCGGATCGGCCATTTCCCCCTCCACCCACGCGCGGAAGCCCGGTGTCGGGGAGAGTGTGACGAACTCCTTCAGACTGGGGAATTCGCGGGAGATTTCCGCCACCACCTGCTTGATGAGGAAATTGCCGAAGCTCACCCCGCCGAGCCCGGTCTGGCAGTTGGAAATCGAATAGAACACGGCGGTGCGCGCGCTCTCGGGCGCCAGGGGCGTGCGCGCGGTGTCGAGAATGGGCGCGATGGCGGAGGGCGCCTCGCGGGTCAGCGCCACCTCGACGAAGATCAGCGGCTCGTCGACCAGCGCGGGATGGAAGAAGGCGTAGCAGCGCCGGTCGGCGCTGTCGACGCGGGCGCGCAGGTCGTTCCAGTCGCGGATCTCGTGCACCGCCTCGTAGCGGATGATCTTCTCCAGGACATTGGCGGGTGTCGACCAGTCGATCCGGCGCAGCACGAGGAACCCCCGATTGAACCAGGAAGCAAAGAGGTGGCTGAAGTCCCGGTCGACCTCGGCGAGGTCGCGGCGACGGGACAGGGAGCCGATGAGGTCGGCGCGCATCGCCACAAGCCGGGCGGTGGCGCCGGGGGCGAGGTTGAGGCGGCGGATGAGTTCCTGCCGGCGCGGCTCGCTCGCAGCATGGATTTCCGCCACGCTGCGCGCGCCCGGCCGCGCCGCATGCGCCGCCAGCGCCTTTTCCAGCCGCGCGGCGTCGGGGCCGAAATCATGCGCCAGCGTCTCGAAGAAGGCGATGCGCTCGCCGCTGCGCAGCCCGGCATAGCCGGCGAGGATATCCTGCGCCAGAGCGACGCCGGAAGCCTCCCCCTGCCCGGAGAGCAGCCGCTCGCAAAGCTCCGCCACGCCCGCGGCCCGCGCCTCGCCGGACGGCCGGCGCTCGCGGCCGAGATCCAGCAGCGAACGCCCACGCTCGGCAATGCTGCCGAGAAGCTCGCCGAAGAAGCTGGTTGCGCCGTCCATTCCGCCTCCCCTTGCGACACCCGAGCCGCGTCATCTGACCCCCAGGGGCGGACGCGCGCAAGACCGGGATAGCCGGCGCGACGCCGGCAATCGAGCCCGGAGCGGACACGTTTTCGCGTGCGGGGAGCGCTTCCCCTTTAAATTCCATGGCTTGAGGGTCATGTTCGCGGCCGATGCTGAAAGCCCTCCGTATCATGCTCCTCGGTTTCCTTTTGCTCTTCATCCTGCCGCTCGGCGCCCATGCGCTGGTGCAGTGGCAGACGGCTGACTGGTCCCGCAGCTGGGGCAGCGCCGACTGGTCCAGCACCGGCACGCTGCCGCCGGCGGACGCCCACCCCGAGGCGATGGTGCGCATCTATGCCGCCCGCGTCGGGCGATGGCGCGGCATCTTCGCCGTCCATAGCTGGATCGTGTTCAAGCAGCCGGGCGCGGGCGCCTATGAGCGCTACGACAAGGTCGGCTGGGGCCGGCCGATCCGCCACAATGGCTATGCGCCGGACGGGCGCTGGTATGGCAACGACCCGGAAATCGTCTTCGAGGCCATCGGAGCCGACGCCGAGCGGCTGATTCCGAAATTGCGGGCGGCGGTCGCCTCCTATCCCTATGGCGAGGCCGGCGACTACCATGTCTGGCCGGGGCCGAACTCCAACAGCTTCGTCGCCCATGTCATCGGGCAGGTGCCGGAGCTCGCCGTCACCCTGCCCCCGACCGCCATCGGCAAGGACTACCCCGTCGATGGCGGCTGGTTCGGCCTCGCGCCCTCGCGCACCGGGATTCGGGTCACGCTGGACGGCTATCTCGGCCTGACGGTCGCGTGGGTGGAAGGCATCGAGCTCAACCTGCTCGGCGCCGTCGCCGGTCTCGATGTTCGCCGTCCCGGGATCAAGCTGCCGGGCTTCGGGCGCATCGGCATCTGACGGCCTTGGAGCGAGCCTGTTGACGCCAAGGTGAAACGACCCGTTCACTCGCCTGCGCCATGCTGACCGCGTGGCGAAGCACCCCCGGGGGATGAAAATGATCGCAGGCGTGTTCGGGCATATCTGGCGGGGCGGCATCGCGGCCCTGTGTCTTCTTCCCCTCGCTCTGGCCCCGGCGCAGGCCGCACCCTGCGGCAATGACGCCTCGGGCTTTTCCGCCTGGCTGCCGGCCTTCAAGCGCGAGGCCCAGGCGCAGGGCATCTCGCCCAAGGCGCTGAGCGCCCTCGACGGGGTGACCTACGACACGACGGTGATCCGGCTCGACCGCAACCAGAAGCACTTCAAGATGAGCTTCGAGCAGTTCGCCGCCAACCGCATCAGCGCCGGACGCATCGCCACCGGCAAGAAGAAGCTCCAGCAATACGCCTCCACCCTCGCCCGCATCGAGCAGCGCTACGGCGTGCCCGGCGAGGTGCTGGTGGCGATCTGGGGGCTGGAGACCGATTACGGCGTCAACCAGGGGAAGATGTCGATCTTCCGCTCGCTGGCCACCCTTTCCTATGACTGCCGGCGCAGCGGCTTCTTCACCGCCCAGCTGCTCGACGCGCTGCGCATCTACCAGCATGGCGACCTCACCCTCGACGAGATGCGCGGCGCCTGGGCCGGCGAGATCGGCCAGACCCAGTTCCTCGCCTCCTCCTATGTGAAGTTCGCCGTCGATTTCGACGGCGACGGCCGCGCCGACCTCGTGCGCAGTGCCCCGGACGTGCTGGCCTCCACCGCCAATTATCTGCGCGGCTATGGCTGGCGGCCCGGCGCAGGCTGGGGTCCGGGCGAGCCGAACTACCAGGCGCTGCTCGGCTGGAACAAGGCGGAGGTCTATGTGAGGACCATCGGCCTGTTCGCCAGCAAGCTGCGGCAGTAGAGGGCGGCTGCGTGCTTCGAGGCCGGCCGAGGGGCCGGCACCTCAGCATGACGACGCGATCTTCTGGGCGCGACGTCTTCCTGAGGCGCCCGGCCCGAGCCCGGGCCTCGAAGGATGTTCGCCGCGCACCACCGCCCATAAGCGAACAGCCCTTGCGCGGGATTTCGGGTTGCCGCGCGGGAAGGCCGGCGGCTTTATCGCAATCCCCGTGATACTGCCAGGTGCCTGCCGTGACCGACGCCCTCCCCGCTTCCGCCGAGACCTATGACTATATCGTGGTCGGCGCCGGCTCGGCCGGCTGCGTGCTGGCGAACCGGCTCTCCGCCGACCCGAAGAACCGGGTGCTGGTGCTGGAAGCCGGCGGGCGCGACAACTGGATCTGGTTCCACATCCCGGTCGGCTATCTCTTCGCCATCGGCAATCCGCGCGCCGACTGGTGCTTCAAGACCGAGGCCGAGGCCGGGCTCAACGGGCGGGCGCTGAACTACCCGCGCGGCAAGACCATCGGCGGCTCCTCCGCCATCAACGCCATGATCTACATGCGCGGCCAGGCGGGGGACTACGACCATTGGCGCCAGCTCGGGCTGGAAGGTTGGGGCTGGGACGACGTGCTCCCCGTGTTCAAGCGCCATGAGGACCATTATCTCGGCACCGCCGAATTCCATGGCGGCGGGGGCGAATGGCGGGTGGAGGCACCGCGCCTCACCTGGAAGCTGCTCGACACGGTGCGGGTGGCGGCCGAGCAGGCAGGCATTCCGCCGATCCCGGATTTCAACACCGGCGACAATGAGGGTTCGTCCTATTTTCAGGTGAACCAGAAGCGCGGCTTTCGCTGGAGCGCGGCGCGCGGCTTCCTCAAGCCTGTGCTCTCGCGCCCCAATTTGCGGCTGGAGACCTCCTGCCACACCGAGCGGGTGCTGATCGAGGACGGGCGCGCCGCCGGTGTCATCTACCGGCAGAACGGCGTCACCAAGGTGGCGCGGGCGCGGGGCGAGGTGATCCTCGCCGCCGGCGCCATCGGCTCGCCGCATCTGCTCAAGCTCTCCGGCATCGGGCCGGGCGAGGAACTGGCCCGCCACGGCCTCAAAGTGACGCACGCGCTGCCAGGTGTCGGCGCCAACCTTCAGGACCATCTGCAGTTGCGGATGATCTACAAGGTCTCCGGGGTGCCGACGCTGAACGAGCAGTACCACTCGCTGTTCGGCCGGGCGAAGATGGGGCTCGACTTCGCCCTGTTCCAGCGCGGGCCGCTGACCATGGCGCCCTCGCAGCTCGGCATCTTCACCCGGTCGCGGGCCGAGAAGGAGCGCGCCGATCTCGAATTCCACGTCCAGCCGCTCTCGCTCGGCAAGTTCGGCGAGCCGCTGCACGCCTTCCCCGCCTTCACCATGAGCGTGTGCAATCTGCGCCCGACCAGCCGGGGCGAGGTGACGCTGGCGAGCGCCGACAGCGCGGCGGCACCGCGCATCCAGCCCAACTACCTCGCGACCGAGGAGGACCGGCGCGTCGCCGCCGACAGCCTGCGCACCGGGCGGCGCATCGTCCGCCAGAAGGCGCTGGCGCCCTTCGCCCCGGAAGAGTTCCTGCCCGGCGCCGGCATCGACGACAGCGAAGAGGCGCTGGCCCGCGCCGCCGGGGATATCGGTACCACCATCTTCCACCCCGTCGGCACGGCCAAGATGGGCCTGTCCTCCGACCCGACAGCGGTGGTGGATTCGCGGCTGCGGGTGTTCGGCGTGCGCGGCCTGCGCGTCGCCGACGCCTCGATCATGCCGACCATCGTGTCCGGCAACACCAATTCGCCGACCATCATGATCGCGGAGAAGGCGGCCGGGATGATCCTCGCGGACGCGCGTGGCTGAGGGGCCTCCCGCCTTCACGCCGTCATCCCCGGGTGCTCGCACAGCGAGCGTCCCTGAGGTACGAGCGCCGCGAGCCTCGAAGGATGTCGCTGCCGCGCCCTCACCTCCATCCTTCGAGGCCCGGCCTGTGGCCGGGCTCCTCAGGATGACGTGGCAGTGAGCGGCCGGGAAGACGACTCGGCCGCCCTCACGGCGCCAGCACCACCTGCCGGCAGGCTTCGGGAAGGTCCTTCATCAGCATGGGCGGCTTGGGCTTGGGAGGCGTCGCCGGCGGCTTGGGGTGGAGGTTGGCGTCGGAGAACCACCAGTCCAGCTCGGGTCCGCAGCCCTCGCCCGGCGTCACCGGGTCCTGCGACCGGCAGTCTCTTGCCCCTTCCGGGCAGGAGAGGCGCACATGCATGTGGTAGTCGTGCCCCCAATAGGGCCGCACCTTCTGCAGCCATGAGCGGTCGCCCCCGGCGTCGCGGCACAGCGCCTTCTTGATCGCCGCGTTGACCAGCACCCGCTCTACCTCCGGGTCCTGCGCCGCCGCCTTGATCACCGCGATATGCGAAGGCGTCCACACCGCGCCGTCGACGTCGAGCCGGTCCTTGCGCACGATCATCGTCGCCGAGATCTTCTCGCGCTCCTCGCGGGTGAATTCGCGCTTCGGCATCGGGGTGAGCCAGATGTCGGCATCGAGGCCGATCTGGTGCGAGGCATGGCCGGTCAGCATCGGCCCGCCGCGCGGCTGCGAGAGGTCGCCCACCAGAATGCCCGGCCATTGCGAGACCGACGGCACCGTATTGGAGAAGCGTTCGAGGAAGGCGATGAGGTTCGGGTGGCCCCAGTTGCGGTTGCGCGACAGGCGCATCGCCTGCCAGGTCGCGCCGTTCACCGGCAGCGCCTGTGCCCCCGCGAGGCAGCCCTTGGAGTAGAAGCCGATCGAGCGCGCGGCGAGCGGGGCCGGCGCCTTCTGCGCGCCGAAGACCTGCTTGGCCGGAAGCGTGGCGAGCCGGCCCGCGTCCGGCGCCTGCCCCTGCGCCGCGCCCGCCGCGAGGAAAAGGGCCAGCGTCGCGAGGCCCGCGCGCAGCCGCCGCATCACTTCGCCGCCTGCGAGAGGATGACGAAATCCTTGTCCGAGCGCGTATCCGGCTTGGCGGAAAGCTCGGTGACGAACAGCGTCGAGCCGGGCACCAGAAGCTTGGCGAGCTGCTGATTGGCACTCGCCGCCACGGTCACGCGGTCGATGGCCGCGGCCGCCTTGCCGGCGGGGGCGCCATAGCCCTCGAAGGACAGCGCCGTCCACGACACCTCGCCGCCGACATTCTTCAGGACATACACCACGTTGCCAATGGGCGCCTGAGGGTCGCGGATCGTCACCGGCGACGTGAACGCCACCGCCCCGTCCTTCAGCACGGTCAGCGCCATGTCGGCCTGGCTGACGATCATGGTCACCGCGTCCTGCGCGAGATCCGGCGCGGCCTCGGTGTCGGGCGTGCCGTTGGCGTTCTTCGGGTCGTCCTTGGCGATGGCCGCCGTCGCATCCGCCGGCAGCACAAGGCCGGGATGCAGAACGTCGACCGGGTCGGAATGAGCGTCGGCGATGATGACCGGCGTGCCGTAATGGGTCACCGAGAACAGCAGCTTGGCGAATTCCAGCGGCAGGTGCACGCAGCCATGCGAGGAGGGATAGCCCGGCAGCCCGCCGGCATGCAGCGCCACCCCGGACCAGGTCAGGCGCTCGGTGAAGGGCATTGAGGCGTCGTCATAGAGCGAGGAATGGTGGTCGACATCCTTCTGCAGAATGATGAACACCCCGGCCGGGGTCTCGTGCCCCTCCCTGCCCGTCGAGACGGTGGAGACGCCGATGCGCACCCCGTTGCGGTAGACGAAGCAGCGCTGGTCGGGCAGCGAGACGATGATGGCGACGAAGCCTTCGGGCGCCCGGTCGGGGTACCAGACGAATTGGCCCGGCTTCAGCTTGTCGACCTCGGTCGGGGCCACCTGCTGCGCCCGGGCCGGCAGCCCGCCCGCCGCCGTCAGCAGAAGAGCCGCGCCGCCCCGCAGCACCGCGCGACGATCCGCGCGCCATCCGCTCGTCCCGTCCGACATGGTGATTCTCCCTCTGCTGATGCCGGCGCGACGATATCGGGCGCGGGCCTGCGGCGCCAACCGGCGATTTCGGGTCGTATCGCCCTCCCGCGCGGAAGCTCGACTGCGGGAACCGAGGCGCGTCTAAGCCGTTGACCCTGCGAGACTGTCAACAATGGGAGGCCAACATGCAGACGACGCAACAGAATGTCGACGCGCGCGAGACCCGCACGTTGATCGGCAGCGACAAGGTGGAAGGCACGGCCGTCTACCGCCCCAATGGCGAGCGCATCGGCACCATCGAGCGCGTGATGATCGACAAGCTCACCGGGCAGACCGCCTATGCGGTGATGAGCTTCGGCGGCTTCCTCGGCTTCGGCGAGGACTACTACCCGCTTCCGTGGTCGCTCCTGAAGTATGACGAGGGCCTTGATGGCTATGTCGTCGACATCAGCGAAGAGCAGCTGCGCGGTGCGCCCCACCATGCCACCTCGGATGAGCGCTCCTGGCAGGACCGCGACTGGGGCCGCAAGGTGGACGACTATTACAACGTGCCGCCCTACGTCATCTGACGGCGGCGCAGGAGTGAAACGGAACGGCCGGGCGCGAGCCCGGCCGTTTCGCATGGGATCAGCTCTGCGCTTCCTTCGTCGTATCGACGAGTTCGGCGCCGGGCGCGTTCTTCTTGATGGATTCGACGGCCGCCAGCGCGGACGCCTTGGCCGTATACCCTTCGGACGAGAACATCGCCTCGCCATTCGAGGCCCGGAAGCGGAACCGGAACTCGCCCGCCTTGTCCTTGTAGACTTCGAACTTGTAGGCCATGGGCTGCCTCCCCTTCATTGGTGCAGGGAAGGCCGATCACATCACGAAAGGCGGAACTTGGGTAGCGGGCTCAGTCGTCGACCTTCAGGGCGGCGATGAAGGCTTCCTGCGGTATCTCCACCTTGCCGAACTGGCGCATCTTCTTCTTGCCCTCCTTCTGCTTCTCCAGCAGCTTGCGCTTGCGGGTGATGTCGCCGCCATAGCACTTGGCGGTGACGTCCTTGCGCAGCGCGCGAATGGTTTCGCGGGCAATGATCTTGGCGCCGATCGAGGCCTGGATCGGAATCTGGAACAGGTGCTGCGGGATCAGGTCCTTCAGCTTCTCGCACATGGCGCGGCCGCGATATTCGGCGCGGGTGCGGTGCACCAGCATGGAAAGCGCGTCCACCGGCTCGGAGTTGACCAGAATCGACATCTTCACGAGGTCGCCCGTACGGTAGTCGGTGATGTGGTAATCGAAGGAAGCGTAGCCCTTCGAGATCGACTTCAGCCGGTCGTAGAAGTCGAATACCACCTCGTTGAGCGGCAGGTCGTAGGTCAGCATGGCACGCGACCCGACATAGGTCAGCTCGATCTGATTGCCGCGACGGTCCTGGCACAGCTTGATGACCGAGCCGAGATAGTCGTCCGGCGTCAGGATGGTGGCGCGGATCCACGGCTCGCGGATTTCGTTGATCTTCACCACATCCGGCATGTCGGCCGGGTTGTGCATCTCGATCACGCTGCCGTCGTTCATCTCGATCTCGTAGATGACCGAGGGGGCGGTGGCGATGAGGTCGAGATTGAACTCGCGCTCCAGCCGCTCCTGGATGATTTCCAGATGCAGCAGGCCGAGGAAGCCGCAGCGGAAGCCGAAGCCGAGCGCGGCCGAGGT
>JAEYTJ010000017.1 GCA_023434095.1 Pseudomonadota bacterium
GCGGGCGAAGACCGCCCGGTCGGCATCCGTCACCGGCGGGATGAGTGCCCCCCGCCCATGGAACTCCTGGCCAATGACGCGGGCGGCGATCTCGGGATAATGCGTGGCGAGGAAGGCGGCGTGGAGATCGGGGGTGGGCGCCTCGTAGACCGAGGAGACGTAGAGGATGTGATCGGGGAAACGTCTCTGGATGATGGCGGCCGCCTGCGCAGCCTGCAGGGAGCTGCCGCCGCAGCGGAAGAAGTCCGCGTCCGCTCCCATGGTCTCCGTGCCGAGCACGCCGGCCCAGATTTCCGCGACCCAGCGCGCGAGAGGCCGTTCCGGCCAGCTCTGCGCGCTGCGGGCGGGCGCCGCCGCGCCCGGCTCTGTCCGACCGGCCGCGAAACGCTCCACGAGCCGGCGCCGCTGCAGCTTGCCGCCAGCCGTGCGCGGGATCGCCTCGACGACATGCAGCCGCGCGGGGACCCGCCCATGGCCCAGAAGCGGCCGCAACGCGCTGCGCAAGGCGTCGAGGTCGATCTCATCATCCATCGGGGCCGCCGGCACGAGGGCGGCCTCGATCTCCTCGCCGAGTGTCGGATGCGGCACCGCGAAGGCCGCGGCGTCGGCGATCCCGCCAAGCGACAGCAGCGCCGCCTCGATCTCGGCCGGGCTGATCTTCTCGCCCCCGCGATTGATCACGTCCTTGAGCCGCCCGAGCAGCCACAGATGGCCGTCGGCGTCCAGCCGGCCGAGGTCGCCGGTGTGGAACCCGTCCGCCGCGAACACCGCGGCATCGTCGGCCGCGGCGGCGAGATAGCCGGGTGAGACCTGCGGGCCGCGCACCACGACCTCGCCCTCCTCTCCCGATGCGGCCGCCTCTCCCGACGGCCGGCGGATGACGAGTTCGGGTCCCACGCATCGCCCCACCGAACCGGGGCGCTGAAGGTCCGCCTCCAGGCCATTGGAGGCGATGACGCCGGCGGTCTCGGTCATGCCGTAGATTTCGACGACGGGAACGCGGAGCTTCGCTGACGCCTCGTCCTTCAACGCGGGCGGCAGAGGGGCCGAAACCGAGCGCAGGAACCGGAGCGTCGAGGGCGGCACGCCGGCCGCGAGCGGCGCTTCGACCAGCGCGCGGATCATGCTCGGCACGAGCTGAGTCCAGGTCGGGGCGAGCCTGCAGCCGGCCTCGAACGCCGCCGGCGAGAACGCCCCCGCGCAGATCACGCTTCCGCCCGAGAGAAGCGGCGCAGCGATCAGGTCCCACAGCCCGCCAATATGGAACTGCGGCAGCAGGTTCAGCCCGCGATCGCGCTCCGTGAGGCCGAGCGAACCGATCAGGGCCCCGGCGGCGGCGAACAGGTTCGTCTCCGTGAGCGGCACCAGCTTGGGCTGCGCGGTCGTGCCGGAGGTCTGCAGGATCATCCGCGTGCCGCGGGGCGCCGCCAGCGTATCCTCGCCGCGGACAGGCAGAGCCGCCGCCGACGCGGTCCCCAGTCGCGGCCAGCCGGCGACGTCACCCGTCGACCAGTCGACCGCCAGCGTCGGGACGCCGAACGACTCGGCGATGGCCTCGGGACAACCGGGGAGCCCCGCCCGCAGAACCAGAAGATGCGGGCGCAGGCGCTGCATCGCCGAGGCGATTTCGGCGGCCGTCAGTTCCGGGTTGAGCGGCACCGCGATGCCGGTCCGCATCGCCGCAAGGCACAGCGTCGCCGCTTCCGCACCCGCCGGCACCAGGAAGGCGATGCGGGAGCCGGGCCCCGCACCGGCCTGTTGCAGCGCGCGGGTGATCGAGGCGAGGCAGGCGGGCAGATCACCCCATGTCAGGGGCGGTCGATCCGCCAGGGCGAGAATGGCCGGCGCCTCCTGCTGCCTCCGGCTCCAGAGCTCGAGCGTCTGCCAGCCGAGGGCGCCAACTGGATCGCTCACGCCGCGAAGGCCCGCTGCTCCAGCGCGCGGATCGTCTCCTGCAGGCGTGCCATGGCCGGGTCGACCTTGGCATCGGCGCGGATGCGCAGGCTGAAGTTGAACGAGCGGCGGGGAAGCGCGGCCCCGGGGCTGAGGGCCGAGACGCCGTGCCATGCGCGGTCGGTCTTGGCGAAGAAAAACAGCCGGTTGGGGCGGAAGGCGCTGGAGCCCGCCAGCTTCACCTGCTCGCGGGTGAGGAAGAAATTGCTGAAATTGATCGCGTGCGCCGGGTCGAGAGGCCGGTAGATCTCCGTCGCCCCGCCCCATTCCTCGCGCCACTGCTCCTGGGCGAAATAGAAGACGAAGACCAGCAGCTTGTCGGCGGAATCGGCATGCGGCGGCAGCACGGCGCCGTCCTCGATGCTGGAAAACTCGCACTGCATCTCCACCTGCTCGGGCGTCAGCTGGTGGCGCAGCCTGAACAGGTCGCGATAGGGACCTTCGGGCAGACTATCGAGCGGCACGAGCTGCCGCGTCCAATCCAGACAATGGCTCAGGAAATCGCGGGCCGACAGGGCCTCGAGGAAGCCTCGCCAGGCCGGGTCGATCCCTTCCAGCAGCGGCGGAACGGGCGGCATGCGAAACGATATCCGCTTCTTGCCCTTCTTCAGCGTGTCGAGCGCCGGATGCTGGTCCGGCATGATGAACGAGCGATCCAGGGCCTCGTAGAGTTCCGCCGGCAGGTATCCGTCGATCCAGCCATAGGGAAAAGGTTCGCGATGCAACGCCGCGGTGCATGTGCCGGGCTTGGCGACGACGAAGCTCACCATATTTCCGCTCTACGCTTGGGGTCGACCTGCCTACCTTATTATAATACGGATAAGCGGGACGCCAGACATCGCATTGAGGCGGAGAGTGGCAGCGCCATCCTCCGGGACGCTCGCACGGAGGTCAGGTGGGGACGGCAGGATCGGCGACTGAAGACCAGATGTGGGGCCCGCTGGTCCCGCCGGAAGCGAACCTCTCGCTTGCGCTGCCGCTGGGCTATCACGTCGAGGCCGCGCCCTGGCCGACCATCGCCATCACGCTCCACCTCTATTACGCCGAACTCGGTCCGGAACTGAGGGAAACTCTCGCCGCGTCCATGGCGGGGCCGGCCGATCTCTACGTCACCACCGACACGCCCGCCAAGCAGGCCGCGCTGCAGGAGTGCTTCGCGGCGTGGCCGCACGGACATCACGAGGTCCGCCTCGTGCCCAATCGCGGGCGCGACGTGGCCCCCCGTATCGTGGCGCTCGGCGACATCCACGATCGCTACGAGCTGTGCCTGCACATGCACGGAAAGCGCTCCACCTATTGGGAGCATGGCGACGCCTGGCGGCGCGATCTCGTCGACAAGCTGGCCGGAAGCCGGGAGGTGGTTCTTGGCGCCGTGGAAGCGTTCCGGCGCTGGCCCGGGCTCGGCATCGTCACGCCCAGCACCTTCGCCCCGGTTTTGTCGGCGGTAAGCTGGGGCTTTGATTTCGACCGCTGCGTGAATCTCGGCGCCCGCATGGGAATTCCCGTGTCCGACGCGACCCTCGTGCACTTCCCGGCCGGCTCGATGTTCTGGTCACGGCGCGGGGCGCTGCGGCCGCTGCTCGATCTCGGCCTGACCTATGAGGATTTCGAGGCGGAGGACGGGCTGCGTTCGGGAAGCCTGGCCCACGCCATCGAACGGCTCGTGCTCTATATCTGCGAGGCGGCGGGCTTCTTCTGGCTTTCCGTGGACGGGCACCGGCACCCTGCATCCAGCACGCTCTGCGACGCCCGAACGCCGGCCGAGCTCGACAGAGTGGTCGCGCACTGCCTTCTGGAGCTTTCGGCTGCCGGTCCTGACACGTCGCGCGATGGGGAGGCGGAGAGCCTGCGCGGGCGTTTCCGCCCGGATCGCGCGGCACCGTCCCGTCTCAGCCTGATCGCGGGACCCGAGGATTTCGACCCCTCCTCCCCGGACCACCCGGCCGGCCTCCTGCTCGACCGCTTCTACGCCGGCGTGGGGTTTTCGACGAAGAGGCTTGTGGTGAAAGAGGGAGCGCGGCTGCCGTCGCCGCGGCCGGACGGCATCGAGGTTCTCGAACTGGCACCGGATGGGCGTCCGACGCCCATCGACCTTGGCGCCAACGACGTCGTGCTGGCGGCGGTGGGAGCGGGTGCCGATCTCGCGGCGCGGCTCAAGGCCGACGCCATGCGCCTTGGCGAGCCGCCTCCCCTGCTGCGGCTTCACGATCCCGCCGCGCCGGGAGGCATGGCGCAGCGCGGCTGGTCCGCACTTCGCGCTGGGATCCGCCGTCGTTCACGAACAGGCGCGCCATGAGCGGTGGGCCCCCGAATACAGCGCGGCGGCGGCATATCAGGGCGGGCGGCAGCGCCACGCATGCCCCGAGACGTCTTCGATAGATGGGCGCACCGTAAGACACGCGCGCGCTATCGCCTGATATCACACGCGCGGCCCGCCGGGCCATCGGGCGGGGAACACGGTCGCTCCCCGCGGGTTTGGGAAGTATTCCCCTTGCCGGCGCACGCCGCAGCTGCGAGACGACAACTATTGCGGTTTCCTCAGCGGGACCCTATCGGACGGACGGCCGGGCCCGGCAGACGAAAGGCATTCGCTGCCGCGCCCGCCGAAAGTGGTGCGTTCTTGCCGATCCGTCGGCAAGGGCGGAGAAGACGAGGAAGGGCCGGACATGGACCTCAGCAGCAAACGGACGGCCATCGTCCTTGCCGGCGGCAAGGGCACGCGGCTGCGCCCCTATACGACGACGATCCCGAAGCCGCTCGCGCCGGTCGGGGACAAGCCGATCGTCGAGCTGATGATCCAGCGGCTCGTCAATGAAGGGTTCGAGCGCGTCATCCTCGCCGTGAACCACATGGGCGACCTGATCCGGGCCTATTTCGGCGACGGCAGCCGGTGGAACGTGCAGATCGCCTATTCCTTCGAGGAGGAGCCGCTGGGCACGATCGGGCCGCTGCGCGTGATCGACGGCCTGCCCGAGAATTTCCTCGTCGTGAACGCCGACGTGCTGACCGACCTCAATTTCAGGTCGCTCGTCGAGCGGCACGCGGCCTCGGACGCCATTTTCACCGTCGCCGCCACGCGCCGGGAGCAGCGCATCGAGTACGGCGTGCTCGACGTCCAGGACGGCACGCTCGTGGGCTTCCAGGAAAAGCCGGTGATCGAGCACATGGTCAGCATGGGCGTCTACGCCGCCTCGCGGCGGGTGCTCCGTCACATCCCCGCCACCGGCGCCTTCGGGTTCGACCAGCTCATGCTGACTCTTATGGCGGCCGGCGAGAAGGTCGCGGTCCACCACCATCACGGCTTCTGGCTCGATATCGGCCGACCCGACGACTACGAGATCGCCAACGACCTGATCGCCAAGGACAAGGACCGGTTCGTCTGACGCGGTCGCCTCTTTCGCTGGTGGGCGTCAGGCGCGCTGGTCGAGGTTGCGGTCGGACTCCGCGTGACGGAAGCCGGGCACGACGCGCAGCAGACGCTCCGCCACGTCCCGCTTGGTGACATCGCGCGCGATGTCGTCCCGGAGCCGGGTCAGTTCCTCGATGACGTCAGGCAAATCCGCCGGAAACGCCGTGTAGGGAATGCCGCTCAGTTCGGAAAGCCCGATGTCGGCCGACGTCTCGCCGGCACCGACGAACTCCTCGTAAGGCTTCTCGCCCCCCGTATCGAGCGGCGTCACGATCAGCGGGTACAAGCCCTTGGCAAGGTCGGCCTCGACATTGCGGATCGCCAGCGTCTCGTCCTCGTAATAGGCGGGCGTCAGCCCGTGATGGGCCAGCACGCCCTCCGCGATCTCGATCATCGGGCGCAGATGGGTGGACGGGTCGAGATTGGGGAACGCGATATGGCCGGCCGGCACGGCGGCGGCGGCGAGCAGGCAGATCTCGCCGGATTCGCGCAGGCTGACGAAGAAGCGGCGGGAGCCGTCGGGCGCGGCGAGCGGCTGGCGCTGCGCAAGCCGGAACAGGAAGGCCTGCGGAAGGCTGCCATTCGAAAAGGCGACATTGGCGAAACGCGTCGAGCGGCGGAGGCCGCCCCGCGGGCCGGAGGCGAAGAGCACGTGCTCCATCAGGCGCTTGCTCGCACCCATGAAGCTCGACGGGTTGGCAGCCTTGTCGGTCGATACCGCGAAGATTTCCGCCCCTTCGTGGCCGTGGAGCGGCAGCCAGCGCAGGAAGCGGTCGAGCTTCAGCACGTTGGTGTCCAGCATCTGCAGCAGCGACGGCACGTCCTTCTCGGAGCGCACATGCTTGTGGGCGGCAAAATGCAGGATGTGATCATAGGGCGGCTCGTCCTTGAGGTGCCGCTGCATGGCGGGGCCGCCGAAATCGATGGGCAGAAAGCGCAGGTCCGGCGGCAGCACGATGTCCGCCTGCGAGCGCAGGTCGCGCGTCAGTTCGGCGAGCGGGTTTTCCCCGACATCGACCACATGCACCGCCGCCGGACGGAACTTCAGCAACTCGCGCAAGGTGCTGGCGCCAATGCTGCCAGCACCGCCAATGACCAGCAGCCGCTTCCCGCGCAGCCGCTCCGAGAGCTGCCCGGCGGCGCGCTCGACGTCGGCGGTGAACAGCGAGGCATGCCGGTGGGTCGCGACATAGGAGAGATCGGTGCCGGAAAGCCTGTTCAGCATGGTCATGACGCCGCTCCGCCGCGCAGAAGGATGGCGCGGGTATACGAAAGGGCGCAACCGCAGGCAATGAACCGACCGCGTGCCGGGATCGGACGCACGTCTGGCCCTCCCCTCAGCCGGCGCCCCACGCGGGTGCAGAATGATCCAGAACGTAAAAAGCCCGGCCGAAGCCGGGCTTTTCATCACTCGCGGAGCGAGGCGCTCAGTAGGGCGAGACGCACAGCTGGCGCGGCCCGTTATAGGGCTGGAAGGTGTTGTCCGAGGCGCGGTACGAACGATACTGGTTCGCGCACCACTGGACATGGGCGTTGCCGCCACCGGAATAGGTCGGCTGGCTCGCCGCCGCGCCCAGCGCGCCGCCGATGATCGCACCGGCCGCGAACGCACCGGCGGGGAAGTACCAGCCATTATACTGGCGATAGCCGGGGCGGTAGTAGTTGTAGCCGCGATAGCCGTTGTAGTAGTGGCGGCCACCACTGCGCCAGTAGCCTTGGCGCGCGCCCTGCCGGTATCCCTGGCGATAGCCCTGCCGGTTGCCCTGGCGGTAGCCTTGGCGATAGCCGGGACGGTACTGGACCTGCTCGATATTGGACGTCGACTGGGCCACGGGCTGAGGGACGAACGGCGCGGACATCACCGGCATGACGCTGGACGTGATGACCATTGCTGCCGTCGCGATAGCAATAGAGAGCTTCTTCATAGTATCTACCTCCGCATTACAACCGTTTCACATGGTGTAACGGCCGCTCCATGAATGCTCCCTGAACGAAATCTGCAGCAAGATTTCAGATTTCTGAACACCCGTTCAGAATAGTCAGACACGGCATTCCAGAAGCGGAAACGCATGAGGGCGCGCGGTGTTCCCTCGCGCCCTCTCTCGTCGGTATCAAGGTCTTGTGAGCGGCGGCTCAGTCGGCGCCGGGATCGGCCGAAAAGCCTGCCGCGGCGATGCCCGCGCTCGCCGCCGCCTCGTCGTTCTCCGAGGTGTCACCGGAAATGCCGACCGCGCCGATCACCTCGCCGGCCGCGTCACGGATCAGCACGCCGCCCGGCACCGGCACCAGCGCCCCGCCGACCACGTCCGTCACCGAGGCGACGAAGAAGGCCTGCTCCTTCGCACGCTTGAAGATCGAGCGCGAGCCCATGCCGAGCGCCAGCGCGCCATAGGCCTTGCCATGGGCGACCTCGAAGCGCTTGAGGCTGGTGCCGTCTTCCGACGCCGCCGCCTTCACCGCGCCGCGCGCGTCGAGTACGACCACCGCCATCGGCTTGAAGTTGCCGGCGCGGCAATGGCCGAGCGCTGTGGAGAGAAGGATCTGGGCGGCGTCGAGGGTGAGACTCATGGACGGCTGCTCCCGCTGCTGGCCGCGCCCGGCGCCGAGCGGCCCGAACCACGGAACATGTCGATGGCCTTCCCGATAAGCGGCCAGAACAGCATGATCAAGGCCAGGGTGGAGATGGTGCCCACCAGCTTGTTCGACCAGAAGATGCCCAGCCCGCCGTCAAGCCCGATCATGGATTGCCGGAAGGCGTCCTCCGCCTTGTCACCCAGCACCAGAGCCAGCGTCATCGGCGCGAGCGGGATGCCGATCTTCTTGAACACGTAGCCGACGATGCCGAAGCCGAGCATCAGCCAGATGTCGAACATGGCATTCTGCACCGCGAAGGCACCCACCGCACAGGAGACGATGATCATCGGCGCGATGGTGGCGAAGGGCACGCGCAGCACGGAGGCGAACAGCGGCACGGTGGCGAGCACGATGATGAGGCCCGCGATGTTGCCGAGATACATGGAGGCGATGAGGCCCCACACGAAGTCCTTCTGTTCGACGAAAAGCAGCGGGCCGGGCTGCAGGCCCCACACCATCAGGCCACCCAGCAGCACCGCCGCCGTTCCCGAACCGGGAATGCCAAGGGCGAGCATGGGCAGCAGGGCCGCCGTGCCGGCCGCGTGCGCGGCAGTCTCGGGCGCCAGCACGCCCTCGATCTTGCCCTTGCCGAAATCCTTGCCCTCGCGCGAGAAGCGCTTGGCGAGGTTGTAGCCCATGAACGACGCCGCGATGGCGCCGCCCGGGGTCACGCCCAGCCAGCAGCCGACGGCGCTGGAGCGAAGCAGGGTCATCCAATAGCGCGGCAGCGTCTTCCAGGTCCGCCAGACGACAGTGAGGCGGATTTTCGCTTCTTTTCCCTTGAAGGCGAGGTCCTCTTCCATGGCGAGGAGAATTTCAGAGATGCCGAAAAGCCCGATCACCGCCACCAGGAAGTCGAAGCCGCGCAGCAGCTCGACCGAACCGAAGGTCATGCGCAGCTCGCCCGACACCGTGTCCATGCCGACCGCCGCCAGCAGGAAGCCGATGGTGAGCGAGATGACGATCTTGTGGCGCGCTTCCTTGCCGAGGCCGACGAAGGAACAGAAGGTCAGCATATAGACGGCGAAGAACTCCGGCGGACCGAAGCGCAGCGCGAAGCTGGCGATCCATGGCGCGAGGAAGGTGATGAGCATCACCGCCACGATCGAGCCGACGAAGGAGGCGGTGAAGGCGGCGGTGAGCGCCTCGGCCGCCTCGCCCTTCTGGGCCATGGGATAGCCGTCGAAGGTGGTGGCGACCGACCAGGCCTCGCCGGGAATGTTGAACAGGATCGAGGTGATCGCGCCGCCGAACAGCGCGCCCCAATAGATGCACGACAGCAGCACGATGGCCGAGGTCGGGTCCATGGTGAAGGTCAGCGGCAGCAGGATGGCAACGCCGTTGGGGCCGCCGAGCCCCGGCAGCACGCCCACGAGAATGCCGAGGCAGATGCCGATCAGCATCAGCGCCATGTTGTGGAAGGTCAGTAGGACGCCGAAACCGTGAAATAGGGAATCAAGTGCTTCCATCGGGTCCTCCTCAGAAACCGAACGCCGCTTCGAGCGGGCCCTTGGGCAGCAGAACGTTGAACTGCACGTCGAAGACGTAGAACATCAGCGCCGAGAAGATCAGGCCGGTGAGCACCGACTTCCACGGCGAGAGCTTGCCGATGACGATCATGAACAGCGAAACAAAGATGAAGCTCGCGACATAGAGCCCGACGACCTGCACCAGGAAGACGAACAGGATGGTCGGGATGAACACCCGCAGCACGCGGCCGAAGGCGCCTCGCCCGACGAAGATTTCGTCCCTCAGTTCCGGATGGCGCAGGGCCGAGACAATGCCGACCACGCTGGCGCCGCCGAGCAGCACCGAGAGATAGAAGGGGAAGTAGCCGGCCTGCGGGCCGTCCGGTGCCCAGCCGGCACCGATGCGCAGATTGTCCCAGCCCAGGAACACGGCGACGCCCAGAAGAAGCGCCATCACCACGACTTCGACGCTGCGCGTCGACACCAGCGCGGGATCCACTCCCACGTTCGGGTCATCGGACATCGGTATTCTCCAGAAAAATGCAGCCCGCAGGACGCCGCGCCCGGCGCATGCGTCATCGCTCAAAGGCACGCGCCGGCGCTCCCCGGGAGCGCCGGCGGCCGGAAAGGTCAGTTGGCGACGAAGCCCGACTGGGTCATCAGGTCCTTGTAGAGGGCCTCGTCCTGCTCGAGGAACTTGACCATCTCGGCGCCCTTCAGATCGGAGGGCTTCAGCGCCTGCTTCTCAAGGTATTCCTTGAATTCCTTGGTCTCGACCAGCTTGCCGAGCATGTCCTGGTAGAACGCCACCTGGTCGGGGGTCACGCCCGCCGGCAGGAACACGCCGCGCAGCATGATCCACTGGAAGTCGATGCCCTGCGACTTGCAGGTCGGGATGTCCTTCCACGACTTGTCGCCGGCGACCTTGGCCGGGTAGTCCATCGGCTCGTTGTCGAACACGCACAGCGCCTTCACCTGCCCGGCGCGCCACACGGCGACGTTCTCGGACGGGTTGTTGACGTTGACCTTGATGTGGTCGCCGACCAGCTGGGTCGCCGCCTCGCCGCCCGACTTGTAGGGGATGTAGCTGAACTTGACGCCCGAAATCCGCTCGACGGCGGCGGCGAGAATGTGGTCCTCGCGCTTGGAGCCGGTGCCGCCGAGCTTGTAGGCGCCGGCAGGCTCCTTCTTCATCGCCTCGACCAGTTCCTGCGCCGTGCCGTAGGGCGCGTTGGCGTTCACCCAGAGCACGAAATTGTCGAAGGCGAGGATGCTGACCGGGGTGAGCTTGCGCCAGTCGAAAGGCAGCCGGTTGGCGAGCGGCAGCGTGTAGATGGCGGAGTTCGAGATCACCATCTTGTAGGGGTCGCCAGCGCTCGCCTGCATGTCCATCAGGCCTTCGCCGCCATTGGCGCCGCCCTTGAGCGTGACCACGACCGGCGTCGGGGAGAGCTTATTGCCCTGGATCGCGGCCTGCATCATGCGGGCCATCTGGTCCGAGGCGCCGCCGGCGCCGGCCGGGACGATGATCTCGATCGGCTTGGTCGGCTCCCACGCCGCCAGGGCGGAGGAGACGGTGAAGCCGGACAGGCAGGCCGCGATCACCGCGGCGCGTTTGGAGACGAGCTTCTCCAGCATGTCATTTCCTCTCTTGTCGTTGAGCCGGACGAGACCGGCACCACAGCGTTTCCGTTATATTTTTTGAGTTATGCATTCATAATGCAGAATCGACGCAGCATATCAAGCAAACTTTTCCCCCTACTCCGCCGCCTCCAGTTGCCGCCGGGGAAGTCCCTCACGTGCAGCCGCAAGGCTTTGCGCGAGAACCTGAACCACGTGCACCGCCTCGCGGTCGGCGCCGTCATGGATCTGATGACGGCAGGACGTGCCGTCGGCGACCACCAGCGTGCCCGGCTCCGCCTTGCGCACCGCCGGCAGCAGTGAGAGTTCGGCCATGGCGAGCGAGGTGTCGATGGTCTCCGCGTGATAGCCGAACGCCCCGGCCATGCCGCAGCAGCTCGATTCCACCGTCTCGACCTGTAGCCCCGGTACCAGCCGCAACGCCTTCTCCACGGCGCCCATGGCCCCGAAGCTCTTCTGGTGGCAATGGCCGTGCAGCAGCGCCTTCTCCGCCAGCGGCGCCAGCGGCAGGTCGAAGCGGCCGGCATCCATCTCGCGGGCGATGAATTCCTCGATCAGCAGCGCATGGGCGGAAAGCGTTTGCGTCCCCTCCCCCGGCAGCAGCGAGGGCAGTTCGTCGCGGAAGGCGAGCAGGCAGCTCGGCTCCAGCCCCACCACCGGCACGCCGCGTGCGACGAAGGGGGCGTAGGTCTCTACCACCCGCCGCGCTTCCGCTTTCGCCTCATCCACCAGCCCGGCGGAAAGGAAGGTGCGCCCGCAGCACAAGGCGCGGCTCTTGCCGTCGACCGGGCGCGGCATGTGCACGCGGTAGCCCGCCGCGGTCAGCACGTCGAGCGCGGCGACGATGTTCTCTTTCTCGAACCAGCGGTTGAAGGTGTCGGCGAACAGCACCACCTCGCGCCCGCCCTCCGGCCCGAACGCCACCGCGTCCTCGCGGAAGGCGTCGGCCCGCCAGCGCGGCAGAGAGCGGCGGGCACTGAACTGGGCAAGAACTTCCGAGAACTTCGCCGCCCCCGGCAGCCGGTCGCGCAGGTTCAGCAGCCACGGCACGCGGGCGGCGAAGCCGGCATAGCGTGGCAGATAGGCAACGAGCCGCTGGTGCAGGCCGATGCCCTTCGCCTTCGCCCGCGCCGCCAGCGCCTCGATCTTCATCTTGGCCATGTCGACGCCGGTGGGGCATTCGCGCCGGCAGCCCTTGCAGGAGACGCAGAGCTTCAGCGTCTCCATCATCTCGTCGGAGGCCAGCGCGTCGGGTCCGAGCCGCCCGGAAAGGGCGAGGCGCAGCGTGTTTGCACGCCCGCGCGTCACGTCTTTCTCGTCGCGCGTCACGCGATAGCTCGGGCACATGACGCCGCCCACCGCCTTGCGGCAGGCGCCGTTATTGTTGCACATCTCGATGGCGCCCTGCAGGCCGCCGCCCTCGCCGGAATAGCCGGACCAGTCGAGCGCCGCCGTGATCGGGGCCACCTTGTAGTCCGGGGCGTAGCGGAACAGGCTGCGGTCGTCGAATTTCGGCGCGCGGACGATCTTGCCGGGATTGTAGAGCCCGTTCGGGTCGAAACGGTCCTTCACCTCCTCGAAGGCGCGGACCAGCCGGCTGCCGAACATGGTCTCGTGGAACTCCGAGCGCACGATGCCGTCGCCATGTTCGCCGGAATGCGAGCCCTTGTACTCGCGCACCATGGCGAAGGCTTCCTCGGCGATGGCCCGCATCGCCTTCACGTCCTTCTCCAGCCGCAGGTTCAGCACCGGGCGCACATGCAGGCAGCCCTCGGAGGCGTGGGCGTACCAGGTGCCCTTGGTGCCGTTCTTCTCGAACACTTGCGTCAGCCGGGCCGTGTAGTCGGCGAGATGCGGCAGCGGCACGGCGCAGTCCTCGACGAAGGAGACCGGCTTGCCCTCCTGCTTCATCGACATCATGACGTTGAGGCCGGCGGCGCGGAAATCGGCGATGCCGCTTTGCAGCGCCGGCTCGGTGATCTCGACGACGCCGCCCCATTTGCGCGTCTCGTTATTCCAGCCGAAGCCGAGATCGCCCATCAGCTCGCCGAGCTGCTTGAGGCGCAGCAGATTGTCGGCCTGGTCTTCCTCCGCGAATTCAACCACCAGCACCGCGTCCGGGTCGCCCTTGATGGCTGCGGAGATGACGGGTGCGAACATCGCAATGTCGCGGCCGAGCGCGATCATAGTGCGGTCGACCAGCTCGACCGCGATCGGCTTGAGCTTGACCAGATGCTGGGCCGCGTCCATCGCCTCGTAGAAGCTGCCGAAATGGCAGACGCCGAGCGCTTTGTTGCGGATCACCGGCCACAGCTTCAGCTCCACCTTGGTGGTGAAGGCCAGCGTCCCTTCCGAGCCGACCAGGAGATGCGCCATGTTGTTCGGCGCATTGCGCGGCGTGAGCGCATCGAGATTGTAGCCGCCGACCCGGCGCTGCACCTTCGGGAAGCGCGCCGCGATCTCGTCGGCCTCGCGCGCGCCGAGATCTAGCATGTCGCGGAACAGGGCGCGTGCACTGTCGCTGGCCTCAACGTCGGAGAGATCGCGTGAGACCTCGCCAAAACGGCTCAGCGTGCCGTCGGCAAGCGAGGCCTCCATCGACAGGGTGTTGTCGCGCATCGTGCCGTAGCGAAGCGAGCGGCCGCCGCAGGAATTGTTGCCGGCCATGCCGCCGATGGTGGCGCGGGAGGCGGTGGAGACGTCCACCGGAAACCACAGGCCGTGCTTCCTGAGCTGGCGGTTGAGGTCGTCGAGCACGATGCCGGGCTCGACCACGCAGGTGCGGCCCTCGACGTCGAGCGACAGGATGCGGTTGAGGTGTTTTGAGAGGTCGACGACGAGCCCGTCATTGACGGTCTGGCCGCATTGCGAGGTGCCGCCGCCGCGCGGGGTGACCTTCAGCCCCTCGTCGCGGGCGATCGCCAGTGCCCGCAGGGCCTCGTCCATGGTCCTGGGCGCCACCACGCCAGCTGGCACGATCTGATAGAACGAGGCGTTGGTGGCGTAGCGGCCGCGGCTGAAGGGGTCGAACAGGACGTCGCCGGTCAGCTCCGACCGCAGGCGGCGTTCGAGCGAGGAGGCGTTTTTCATCCCTGATCCCGGACTGATCCAGTAAGGCTCAGCCTTGCTGAGTTATTCATTATCGTTCCCGACCGACGCGTTATGAATGCAAAAGTAAGCAGGTTAGCCGCCTTCAAGGCGAGGCCGGCGCGGGCTCTTGGGGCTCGGTCAGGTGCTCGATCGCCGCCGTCCGCTTGTTGCGCAGGTGCTGAAACAGGATGTCGCTGAGCTCGCTACCGGCCCTCCGGCGCAGCGCATCGAGGATCGCCTCGTGCTCGCGCATCGCTTCCGCCCAGCGCTGCCGCTTGCGGGCGAAATTGGCGGAGTAGCGGACGCGGCGGATTCGGCCCGCGAAATTGGCATAGGCCGTCTTCAGCGTCTCGTTGCGCGCGGCCGCGACGATGCTCTCGTGGATGCGCTGGTTGGCCTGGAAATAGCCGTGCATGTCGCGATGCAGATAATGGCCGTACATCTCGTAATGCAGCTGCTCGATCGCGGTGATTTCCGCGTCGCTAATCGCCTCGCAGGCAAGGCGCCCGGCCAGGCTCTCCAGCCCTGCCATCACGTCGAACAGCTCCTCGAGGTCGCGCTGGCTGAGCTGGCGCACTCGTGCGCCGCGGTTGGGCAAAAGCTCGATCAGGCCCTCGGCGGCAAGCACCTTCAGGGCTTCGCGCAGGGGCGTGCGGGAGATGCCGAGCATCTCGCAGAGTTGCCGCTCGGGAATGCGGCCTCCTTCCGGGATGTTGCCTTCCACCACGTAGTCGCGCAGCCGCAGCAGGATCTCGCCGTGAAGCGAGGCCTCAGGGCGGTCGCCGCCATTGCCTGCGGCGGGGGTGATCGGAACCCCGTTGTCGGGAATCGTGGATTTCATTTGCAGCACAATAGTTTGCCCGTCTGGTCGCGTCGACGTCCACAATCGAATACCAAAATTCGATTGTCATGACAAAAAATGAATGCAAAATTAGGCGAGGCAAGTCGGTCAGGGTCGCCGACTGGGAGGTTTTCATGCATCAGGGACGTCATTTCCTTCAGATTCCAGGCCCAAGCCCGGTCCCTGAGCGCGTCCTGCGCGCCATGGACATGCCCGTCATCGACCACCGCAGCGCCGAGTTCGGCGAGCTCGGCCGCGCCGTGCTCGAAGGCAGCCAGCAGATCTTCCAGACCAAGGGTCCGGTCGTGATCTTCCCCTCCTCGGGCACGGGGGCCTGGGAAGCTGCGATCGTCAACACGCTGTCGCCGGGTGACAAGGTGCTGATGGTTGAGACCGGTCATTTCGCCACGATGTGGCGGCAGATGGCCGGCCGCTTCGGCATCGAGGTCGATTTCGTCCCGGGCGATTGGCGGCGGGGCGCCGATCCCGCATTGATCGAGGCAAAGCTCACGGATGACAACGCGCACGCGATCAAGGCCGTCATGGTCGTGCACAACGAGACCTCGACCGGCGCCACCAGTCGCATCGCCGAGATCCGCGCTGCGATCGATCGCGCCTCGCATCCGGCGCTGCTGATGGTCGACACCATCTCCTCGCTCGGCTCGGTCGACTATCGCCACGACGAGTGGAAGGTCGACGTCAGCGTCAGCTGCTCGCAGAAGGGATTCATGCTGCCGCCCGGCCTCGGCTTCAACGCGATCTCGGAGAAGGCGCAGGCTGCGTCCAAAGCCAATCGGATGCCGCGCTCCTATTTCGACTGGGAGGAGATGCTCAAGCCGAATGCAAAAGGCTTCTTCCCCTACACGCCCGCGACCAATCTGCTCTACGGCCTGCGCGAAGCGATCGCGATGCTGCTGGAGGAGGGGCTCGACAACGTGTTCGCGCGTCATCAGCGGTTGGCGGCTGCGACCCGGGCCGCCGTCAATCATTGGGGCCTCGAGATCCTTTGCCAGGAGCCGGGCGACTACTCGCCGGTGCTTACCGCGGTGCTGATGCCGCCGGGGCATGACGCCGACCAGTTCCGGAAAGTCGTGCTCGAAAATTACAACATGTCGCTCGGCTCGGGCCTGTCGAAGGTCGCAGGAAAGGTCTTCCGCATCGGCCATCTCGGCGAATGCAACGCGCTGACGCTGCTCGGTGCGCTCACGGGCGTCGAAATGGGCCTCTCGGTCGCCGGCGTGCCGCACCGCGCCGGTGGCGTCGACGTCGCGATGAAGCTCCTGGAGCAGCGCCCGCAGGGCAATGCCTCGCCGCATCTGAAGATCGTCGGCACGTAAGGGGGCGACTATGGC
>JAEYTJ010000101.1 GCA_023434095.1 Pseudomonadota bacterium
GTCCGGCCGGCCGGCCACGGCGCGGCGGATATCGCCCCGGCTCTCGAAGCTGGGATAGACGAGATCCAGCGCCTCCAGCCGGGCGAGCGCGGATCCATAGTCGGCGAAGTGTTCCGACTGTCGCCGCACCGGCCGCTCCCAGTCCAGCCCGAGCCACGCCAGGTCTTCATAGATGCCGGCCTCGAATTCAGGCCGGCATCGGGAGGCGTCGATATCCTCGATCCGCAGCAGCAGCCGGCCACCCCAGGCCTGCGCCAGCGCGTCGTTGATCAGCACGGAGCGCGCATGGCCGAGATGCAGAAGCCCGTTGGGGCTCGGCGCGAAGCGGAAGACGGGCCGGGACACGGGGTTCAGCGCGCCGCCACGACCGCGACGCCCGCGCCCACCATGACGCCGCCGGCCGTCCGGTTGACCCGGCGCACCACCTTGGGCGTGCGCAGCAGGCGCCGCGCCCGCCCGGCCAGCAGGACATGGCCGCCGACCACCACCGCCTCGACGACGAGGATGACGGCGGAAAGGCTGGCAAGCTGGCCGAGCGTCAGGGAAGGCCCCACCACGTTCGGCAGCAGCGCCACATAGAAGAGCGGCATCTTCGGATTGCCGAGGTTGAGCGCGACGCCGGTGGCGAAGTCCGGCAACAGCCCCCGCCGCCGCGCCACCGGGGCGAGATCGGGCACGACCGGCGTAGCCGTCCACAGCCGCACGCCCATCCAGACGAGCCAGGCCGCGCCGGCATAGCGCAGCGCCGTCATCAGCCGGCCCATCTCCTGCGCGAGAAGCGAGAGGCCGCAGGCGGCGAGCGTGAGAAAGAGAAGCACCCCGGCAACCGTGCCGGCACCATAGGCAAGCCCCGAGGGCGCGCCATGCGACAGCGTGCGCGCGACGATGGTCATGTTGTCGGGGCCGGGGCTGGCGGCAAAGACGAAGAAGGCCGCCGCGAAGGCGAGCAGGGTCGAGACATCCATAACCGTTCTCCCCGGACGCATCGGTGCATCCGGGAGGAAAGGATAGAAGCTTCGCCGGCGGGCGTTAAGCTCAGAACTGCCGCGCCACCATCATCTTCTTGATCTCGGCGATCGCCTTGGCCGGGTTCAGCCCCTTCGGGCAGGCCTTGGCGCAGTTCATGATGGTGTGGCAGCGATAGAGCCGGAACGGGTCTTCGAGGTCGTCGAGCCGGTCGCCGGTGGCCTCGTCGCGGGAATCGATCAGCCAGCGATAGGCCTGCAGCAGCGCCGCCGGGCCCAGATAGCGGTCGCCGTTCCACCAATAGCTCGGGCAGGAGGTGGAGCAGCAGGCGCAGAGGATGCACTCATACAGCCCGTCGAGCTTCTCGCGGTCGCCGCGCCCCTGCCGCCATTCCTTCTCCGGCGCCGGGGTTTCGGTGTGCAGCCACGGCTCGACCGAGGCGTGCTGGGCGTAGAACTGGGTGAGGTCCGGCACGAGGTCCTTCACCACGGGCATGTGCGGCAGCGGGTAGATCTTCACCGCCGAAGCATCCACGTCGTCCATGCTCTTCAGGCAGGCGAGCGTGTTGGTGCCGTCGATGTTCATGGAGCAGGAGCCGCAGATGCCCTCGCGGCAAGAGCGGCGGAAGGTCAGGGTCGGGTCGACCTTGTTCTTGATCCAGATGAGCCCGTCCAGCACCATCGGCCCGCAATCGTCGCGGTCGACATAATAGGTGTCGACGCTCGGGTTCTTCCCGTCATCCGGGTTCCAGCGGTAGATCTTGTACTCGGTCAGCCGGTTGGCCCCGGCGGGCTTCGGCCACACCTTGCCTTCGGTGATCTGCGAGTTCTTGGGAAGCGTGAGCTGGACCATGGCGAGCGATCGTTCTCCGGCTCAATACACCCGCTTGCGCGGCTCGATGTACTGGATGTCGTTCGACAGCGTGTAGGTGTGCACCGGCCGGTCGTCGAGCCGCACCGAGCGCGTCGCGAAATCCAGGAAGGCCAGCGTGTGCTTCATCCAGCGGGCGTCGTCGCGGTCGGGATAGTCCTCGCGCGCATGGGCGCCGCGGCTCTCGGTGCGGGCGGCGGCGCTTTCCATGGTCACGCTCGCCTGCGCGATCAGATTGTCATATTCCAGCGTCTCGATGAGATCGGAATTCCAGATCAGCGAGCGGTCGGTCACCCGGATGTCGCCGGAGCCGGCGAACACGTCGGCGATCAGCTTGCGGCCTTCCTCCAGCACCTCGCCGGTGCGGTAGACCGCGCAATTGTTCTGCATCACCTTCTGCATCGACAGCCGCAGCTCGGCGGTCGGCGTGCCGCCCTGGGCGTTGCGGAAATGGTCGAGCCGCGCCAGCGCGAGGTCGGCGGAGCCGGCCGGCAGCTCGCGCTGCTTGTCGCCGGGGGTGAGCAGTTCGGCGCAGCGCAGCGCCGCCGCGCGGCCGAACACCACGAGGTCGGTGAGCGAGTTGGACCCGAGCCGGTTGGCGCCGTGGATGGAGACGCAGGCGCATTCGCCCACCGCCATCAGGCCGGGCACCACATGGTCCGGGTTGCCGTCCTTCTTGGTGACGACCTCGCCGTGGAAGTTCGTCGGGATGCCGCCCATGTTATAGTGGACGGTCGGCAGCACCGGGATCGGCTCCTTGGTCACGTCGACGCCGGCGAAGATCTTCGCGCTCTCGGAAATGCCCGGCAGGCGTTCATGCAGGATCGCCGGGTCAAGATGGTCGAGGTGCAGGTAGATGTGGTCCTTGTTCTTGCCGACGCCGCGCCCCTCGCGGATCTCCAGCGTCATGCAGCGGGACACGACGTCGCGCGAGGCCAGGTCCTTGGCAGACGGGGCATAGCGCTCCATGAAACGCTCGCCTTCGGAGTTGACGAGGTAGCCGCCCTCGCCGCGCGCGCCTTCGGTAAACAGACAGCCGGATCCGTAGATGCCTGTCGGGTGGAACTGGACGAACTCCATGTCCTGCAGCGGCAGCCCGGCACGCGCGATCATGCCGCCACCGTCTCCGGTGCAGGTATGTGCGGAAGTCGCCGAGAAGTAGGCGCGGCCATAACCGCCGGTTGCCAGCACCACCATCTTGGCGGCGAAGCGATGGATCGTGCCGTCGTCCAGATTCCAGGCGACGACCCCTGTGCAGCGACCGTCGTCCGACATGATCAGGTCGAGCGCGAAATACTCGATGAAGAATTCGGCGTTGTTGCGCAGCGACTGGCCGTAGAGCGTGTGAAGGATTGCGTGTCCTGTACGGTCTGCGGCAGCGCAGGTGCGCTGCACCGGCGGGCCGGCGCCGTAGTTCTGCATGTGGCCGCCGAACGGCCGCTGGTAGATCTTGCCTTCCTCGTTCCGAGAGAAGGGAACGCCGTAATGTTCCAACTCATAGACGGCCTTGGGC
>JAEYTJ010000102.1 GCA_023434095.1 Pseudomonadota bacterium
CTGCTGCTCGGCGCGGCGCTGGCGAGCCTTCCCGCCAGCTTCCTGCTCGACGCGTTCGGCCGGCGAGCCGCCTTCGCGCTGGGCGCGAGCCTGGGTGTCGCCGGCGGGCTGATGGCCGCCTATGCGATGGCGCTCGGCGCCTTTCCGATGCTGGTGCTGGGCGCCGCCTGGCTCGGGGCGGCGCAGGGTTTTGGGATGTTCTGCCGCCACGCCGCCGCCGTCGGCGCAGCTTCCGGCGCGCAGGCGGGGCAGGTGGCGCGGCTGATCGGCGCCGGGGCGCTGGCGGGCCTCGCCGGGCCGCTGCTGGCGGGTGCGGCGGAGACGGCCTTCGCCCCCTATACCTTCGCCGGCACGCTGATCCTCGCGGCGCTGGCGCAGCTCGGCGCGCTGGCCTTCGCCGTGCTGCTGCCCGAAGCGCGCTTCTCCCATGCCGACCTCACCGTCGAGGCGATGGCCGCGCCGCATGAGCGTCCCGTGCCGCTCGGCTGGCGGGCACTTATCCTGCCGACGCTGCTCGGCGCGCTGGCCTGGGGGGCGATGACCTCCGCCATGGCGGGCGCGCCGCTGGCGCTGGCCGGCTGCGGGGTCGGGGTGCCGCTGATTTCCGGCGTCGTCGCCTGGCATGTGGTGGCGATGTACGCGCCGGCGCTGGCGGGCGGGATGCTGGCGCGCCGGATCGGGGCGACGCCGCTGGCGCTGCTGGCACTGGCGGTCTGCGCGGGCGCGGCGGTGGCGGTGACGCAGGCGACCGAGGCGGTGACGATCTCGGCCGCGTTTCTCATGGTCGGCGCCGGCTGGGCGCTGGCGAGCCTCGCCACCACGCTGATGCTGCACGGCGCCGGCACCCCCTCGCGCCTGCAGCTCGGCGTGCATGACGGCGCGCTGCTGCTCGCCGCGCTGGCGGGCGTGCTGGTCTAGACGCCCGTCGCGTCATTCCCGACCTCGGGCCGCCGTCCGGTGTGCGGTGTTGACGCGCCTGCGGCTTTATGTAAGTGATCGCTCACTGACATCGCGGTGAGGAAAACGAGCATGTTCACGCGGCTGATGACGGCACGGCGCTTTGCGCCGCTGTTCTGGTGCCAGTTCTTCGCGGCCTTCAACGACAATTTCGTGAAGAACGCCATGGCGCTGCTGATTCTCTACGGCATCGCCCATGTGAATGGCGGCGCGCTGGTGACGCTGGCGGGCGGCGTGTTCATCCTGCCCTTCTTCCTGTTCTCCTCGCTCGGCGGCCAGCTCGCCGACCGCTACGACAAATCGCTGATCGCCCGGCGGGTGAAGTTCGCCGAGATCTGGATCGTGCTCATCGCCAGCGCCGGCTTCGTCATCCAGTCGCTCCCGCTGCTGTTCCTCGGCCTGTTCCTGATGGGAACGCTGAGCGCGCTGTTCGGGCCGGTGAAATACGGCATCCTGCCCGACCACCTCGCCAAGGACGAACTGGTCTCCGGCAACGCGCTGATCGAGATGGCGACCTTCGCCGCCATTCTCGGCGGCACGGTGGGCGGGGCGCTGGCCTTCACCCATACCGGGGAATGGTCGGTGGCCGGTTTCACCTTCGTGCTCGCGGTGATCGCCTGGCTTTCCGCCCGCGCCATTCCCCCGACGCTGGCCGGCGCGCCCGACCTGAAAATCGACCGCAACATCTGGCGCAGCACGATGAAGCTGCTGGCCGACATCCGCGCCGAGCGGCCGATCTGGCGCGGCGCGCTGATCGTCTCCTGGTTCTGGCTGGTCGGCGGTGTTGTGCTCTCGCTGCTGCCGACGCTGGTGAAGGACAGCATTGGCGGGCTGGAAAGCGTGGTGACGCTGTTCCTGGTGCTGTTCACCATCGGCGTCGCCATCGGCTCGACGCTGGCCGCCAAGCTGTCGGAAGGGCGCATCCTGCTGGCGCTGGTGCCGGCGGCGGGGCTGCTGATGGGCGTGTTCGCGCTCGACCTCGCGCTGCTGATGGGCACGCTGACCCCCGCGGCGCAGCCGATCGGCTGGTACGAATTCCTTACCTCCGGCGCGGGAATCCACACCGCCATCGGGCTGATAGGCCTCGCCGCCGCCGGCGGCGCCTTCGTGGTGCCGACCTTCGCCTTCGTGCAGGCGGCGGCGGGCGAGGACCGGCGTGCCCGGGTCATCGCCGGCAACAACGTGCTCAACGCCGCCTTCATGGTGGCGGGCGCGGGCATCGTCGCCGGCCTGCAGTTCGCCGGCTTCGGGGCCCCGGCGCTGCTGGGCCTGATCGGGGCCGCGAGCCTGATCGTCGCGGTTCTCGCCGGGCGCGCCTTTCAGGGGCAGGTGCTGCGCGACCTCATCAAGCTGGTGTTCCGGGTGCTGTTCCGCGTCGAGGTGACGGGGGCCGAGCATCTGAAAGCCGCTGGCCCCGGCTCGGTCATCGCCATCAACCATGTGAGCTTCCTCGACGCGCCGCTGATCATGGCGCTGCTCGACAACGACCCGGTCTTCGCCGTCGACCGCGCCATCGCCGAGGCGTGGTGGGTGAAGCCGTTCCTGAAGCTGGTGCGGGCCTTCCCGCTCGACCCGACCAAGCCGATGGCCACCCGCGACCTGATCCGCCAGGTGCAGCAGGGCGAGCAACTGGTGATCTTCCCCGAGGGGCGCATCACCGTCACCGGCGCGATCATGAAGATCTATGACGGCTCGGCGCTGATCGCCGACAAGGCGGACGCGGCGGTGGTGCCGGTGCGTATCGAGGGGCTGGAGCAGACCTATTTCTCCCGCCTCGACGGCCACCAGACGCGCAAGCGCTTTTTCCCCAAGGTGCGCGTCACCATCCTGCCGCCGCGCAAGCTGAAGGTCGACAAGGAGCTGTTCGGCCGCAAGCGCCGGCGCGCGGCGGGGGCGGCGCTCTATGACGTGATGAGCGATCTCGTCTTCGAGACCAGCCACGCCAATGTCACCGTCTACCAGGCGGTGGAGGACGCGGCGGTGCGGCTCGGCATGAAGCGCATCGTGCTGGAGGACCCGCTCGGCACCATCCTTTCCTACCGCAAGCTGCTGCTGGGTGCGAAGATCCTCGGCGACAAGCTGGCGAAGGAAACCGCGCCGAGCGAGAAGGTCGGCGTGCTGCTGCCCAACGCCGCCGGCATCGCCGTGGTGCTGATGGGGCTTTCGCGGCACGGCCGCGTGCCGGTCATGCTCAACTACACCGCCGGCGCCACCAACCTCGTCACCGCCTGCAAGGCGGCGGAGGTGAAGCTGGTGGTCGCCTCGCGCGCCTTTATCGAGAAGGCGCGGCTGGAGGCGGAAGTGGCGGAGCTGGAAAAGCATGTGCGGGTGCTGATGAGCGAGGAGATCCGCGCCTCGGTCACCACGTCCGACAAGCTGCGCGCCCTGCTGCCGCTGCGGGGGCCGAAGCCCGCCCACCCCGACGACCCGGCCTTCGTGCTGTTCACGTCAGGCTCGGAAGGCACGCCCAAGGGCGTCGTGCTCTCCCACCGCAACATCCTCACCAACGTGGCGCAGGTGGCAGCGCGGATCGACTTCTCGCCCGCCGACATCATGTTCAACGTGCTTCCGGTTTTCCATTCCTTCGGGCTCACCGGCGGGCTGGTGCTGCCGATGGTGTCGGGGTTGAAGACCTATCTCTACCCCTCGCCGCTGCACTACCGGATCATCCCGGAACTGGTCTACGCCACCAACGCCACCGCCATCGTCGGCACCGACACCTTCCTCATGGGCTATGCCCGCACCGCCAATCCCTACGATTTCCGCTCGCTGCGCTTCGTGGTGGCCGGCGCCGAGCCGGTGAAGGCGGAGACGCGGCGGGTGTGGATGGAGAAGTTCGGCCACCGCATCCTGGAGGGGTACGGCGTCACCGAATGCGCGCCGGTGCTGGCGGTGAACACGCCGATGTTCAACCGCGTGGGCACGGTGGGGCGGATGCTGCCCGGCATCCACCACCGGCTGGAGACCATGGCCGGCATCGACGAGGGCGGGCGGCTGCAGGTGCGCGGGCCGAACGTGATGCTGGGCTATCTCCGCGCCGAGGCGCCGGGCGTGATCGAGCCGCCGGAGATGGGCTGGTACGACACCGGCGACATCGTCACCTTCGACGAGGAAGGCTTCGTCGCCATTCGGGGCCGGGTGAAGCGCTTCGCCAAGATCGCCGGCGAGATGATCTCGCTTGCCGCCATCGACGCCATGGTCGCGGCGCTGCGGCCGGAGGCCGAGCATGTCGCGGTGGCGGTGCCGGACGCCCGGCGCGGCGAGCGCATCATCCTGATGACCACGGCGCCGGACCTCACCCGTGCCGCGCTGCAGGCGCATGGGCGCGAGCGCGGGGTGACCGAGCTGATGATCCCGGCCGAAATCCTGCGCATGGACGAGCTGCCGCTGCTGGGCTCGGGCAAGGTGGACTTCACCAAGGCGCGCGGCATCGCGCTGGAAATGCTCGCCGCGCGCGCGACCGCCGGAGAGGGGGCATGAGGCCGGCGCCCGCCCGGCGCGGGCGCGACGGGGCGGACACGCGCGCGCGCATCGAGGCGGTGGCGCTGGAGCTCTTCGCGCAGAAGGGCGTCGCCGGCACCTCGGTGCGCGACATCGCGCTGGGCGTCGGGGTGAGCGAGGGCGCGCTCTACCGGCATTTCCCCTCCAAGGAACGGCTGGCGCGCGAGCTGTTCCTCACCCGCTATGCCGGCCTTGCCGGAGACATCTGCGCCATCGATGCGGCCGTGCCGGAACTGGGGGCGAAGCTGCGGGCGGTGGTGCGGCTGGCCTGCGAACTGTTCGACGCCGAGCCGGCGCTGTTCGCCTATCTGCTCATTCACCAGCACGAGCATCTGGGCGGCGTGCCGGAGGCACCGGACGAGAATGTGGTGGAGGCGGTGGCGCAGATGCTGCGCGGCGCCGGCCTGCCGCCCGCGCGGGTGACGCTGGCCAGCGCGCTGGCGCTCGGCTGCGTGGTGCAGCCGGCGGTGTTCGCGCTCTATGGCCGGATCGAGGGCCCGCTCGCGGCACAGGTCGATGCGATCGCCGCGGCGGTGATGCGTGTGGTCGAGGGGGCGAAGGCGGGATAGGGCGGCGCAAGGCGAGGCCGTTCTTCACCTCTCTCCAACGGGGAGAGGGGCGGCGCCCTGTCCTCGCTCTTTCCGACCTCTCCCCGACGGTGAGAGGGAGCCGAAGCGATCCCGGATCGAGGCTGCGCTTCGGCCGGGATGCGTCAAGCGACGTCTCCCGGCCGGGAGAAGCGGCGGGCGCCCGGCTCAGAACAGCTTCATGCCGGGAGGGATCGGCAGGCCGGCGGTGATCGCCTGCGTCTTTTCCTGGACGATGCGCTCGCCCTTGGCGCGGGCATCGCCATGGGCGGCGACGATGAGGTCTTCGAGGATCTCGGCCTCGTCGGGGTTCAGCAGGCTCGGGTCGATGTGGATCGCCTTCAGCGCGCCCTTGGCGGAAACGCGCACCGTGACCATGCCGCCGCCAGCCGCACCCTCGACCTCGATGGCTTCCAGCTCCGCCTGGAGCTGCTCCATCTTCGACTGCATCTCCTTCACCTTGGACATGATGCCGAGAAGGTCTTTCATGGGAAACTCCTGTGTCAGAATTCGATCTCGTCGTCCGCGCCCGGCCCGTCGTCGCGGGCGGCCATCAGATCGGCGTCGGTCATGTCGGCGTCGCCGGTGAAGCCGCCGGCGGGCTCCTCCGGAGCGAGGGAGCGCACATCGACGATGGTGGCGCCGGGAAAACGCGCCAGCGCCGCCGCCACCAGCGGGTCGGCGCGCACGCCGGTCATCATCGCGTCGCGCTGGGCGGCGGCCTTCTCGGCGAGCGTCGGTTCGCCCTCCTCGCGCGAGAGCGCCACCAGCCAGCGCCGGCCGGTCCATTCCGAGAGCTTGGACTGCAGTTCCTGAATGAGATTCGGCGCGCCGCCGGGGGCGAGCGCCACTTCCATCTGCCCGTCTTCGAAGGAGACGAGGCGCAGGCTGTTCTCCAGCGCGAATTTGAGCTTGAGATCGCGCCGGGCGGCGGCGAGGGCGACGAGGTCCTCGAAGGTCGCCACCGCGAGGCCGGGCGTCGGCGCGGGCGCCGGGGCGGCCGGGCGGGGCGCGCTGCGGGAGGCGACGGAGAGATGGCTCGCCGCACTCGGCGCGGCCGAGGGAGCGGGGGACGGCGCAGGGA
>JAEYTJ010000123.1 GCA_023434095.1 Pseudomonadota bacterium
GTCTGCAGCAGCCCGAAGATCAGGCCGAGATCGTGGAAGGCCGGCAGCCAGGTGACCATGGTGCTCGCCGGCGACAGGCCCCACGCCGCCTCCATCCGCGCCATGTCGGCCATGAGATTGGCATGGCTCACCTCCACGCCCTTGGGCAGGGCGGTGGAGCCCGACGTGTACTGGATGAAGCAGGTCGCCTCCGGATCGACCGCGCGCAGCGGCGTGGCGAGCGCATCGCCCGTGTCGAGATCGCCGACATCCTGCCAGCGCATCGCCGCCAGTTCGGCACTGTCCGCCTGCCAGAGGACGGACTGCTCGGCCACTCCGCCGCCGGTCAGGGCGACGGCGGCCCCGCTGTCGGCGGCCACCGCCTGCAGGCGCTGGATCAGCCGGTGCCGGCGCGGCGGATTGATCGGCACGGCGAGCCGCCCGGACCATTGGCAGGCGAGAAACGCCACGAGGAAGTCGACGCAGGGCTGGAACACCAGCAGCACCGGCGCGCCGGGGGCGCTCTCGCGCTCCAGGAAGCCGGCGACGCGTGCCGCCCGCGCCGCCAGCTCGGCGGCCCCGCAGCGCTCAAACACCGCGCCGTGGCTGTCGAGGAAGGTGATCGACCAGCGCTCGTCGGGGCGCACCGCCAGTGCGGCGAGCCGGGTGGCGACGGTGCCGGCCGGGATGACGGGGCTCATGGCGCCGGCACCTGAAGCTTCAGCCAGGCATAGTGCTTCATCATCGCCTCGTAGCGCGGGGCGAAGGTGGACACGATCTTCTGCTCGACCTCGGGATGCGCGGCCAGCAGCGTGCGCAGGAGCGCGCCGTCGATGGTCAGCAGGTGGCTCGCCTTGCGCGTCACCACGCGGGTGAACTCCTCGGCGTGCGGCAGCACCGCGTTCTCCCCGAGCGCATCGCCGGGCTCCAGCACTTCCACCGACATGAAGGTGCCGTCGGGCAGACGTACGCTCTGCTGCGCCTCGCCCTGGGTGATGAAGATCAGCCGGCCGGCAGGCTGGCCGTCCTCGATCAGCACCGTGTCCGGCCCGACCGTTTCGACCGTCATGCGGGCGAGCAGGCCTTCCAGGAATTCGGGTGGCACGCCCTGGAGAAGCGGACGCTTGCGCAGCCGCTCCAGCAGCTGCTCGCGCGGCACGGCGCCTTCCGCCCCGGCGATCACGCTACGCTCCCACAGGTCGGCATAGACGCCCTCGGCAGCGAGCAGCGCGGTGTGGGTGCCGCTCTCCACCACCCGGCCCTCCTTCACGACATAGACGAGGTCGGCATGCTCGCACTGGGTGAGGTCGTGGGTGACCGCGACGACGGTCTGCCCCTGCGTGACCTTGCGCAGCGTCTCCTCGACTGCGACGCGGCTGGCGGGGTCGAGCGCAGAGGTCGCCTCGTCCAGCAGCATGATCTGCGGGTCGTGCAGGATGGCGCGGGCGATGGCGATGCGCTGGCGCTGCCCGCCCGAAAGCTTGCTGCCGCCCTCGCCGACATCGCTGTCGTAGCCGTCGGGCAGCGACATGATGATCGGGTGTATGTCGGCCGCCTTCGCCGCCGCCTCGATCTCGGCATCGTCGGCGTCGAGCTTGCCCATGCGGATGTTCTCGCGCACCGAGCCCTGGAACAGGATGGTCTCCTGTGGCACCAGCGAGATGAGCGAGCGCACCTGCGCCTCGCCCAGCAGCCTTATGTCGACCCCGTTCACCCGGACATGGCCGCTGCGCGGCGAGAACTGGTTCTCGATCAGCCGGAGAATGGTCGACTTGCCGGAGCCGGAGGGCCCCACCACCATCACCCGCCGCGGACACTCGATGGACAGCGACACCTTGTCGAGCGTCGCGGCGGTGCCGTCATAGCTGAAGCTCACCTCGTCGAAGGTCAGCGAGCGCACCTTGCCGCCAATGTCCTCCGGCCGTTCCGGGTCTGGGGCGGCATCGGGTTTGCTAAGCAGGGCCTGCACCCGCTCCAGCCCGCCGACGCCCTGGATCAGCAGCGGCAGCTGGGCGCCGATGAAGCCGGCGGCGCCGCCAATCGTGAGCAGCAGGGTGATGAAGGCGACGATCGTGCCCGAGGACACCTGCCCGTCCACGGATTGCAGCGCGCCGAGGCCGATGACGAGCAGCTGCGCCGCACTGACGCCGAAGCTCGTCATGCGCCCGACGAGCCCGGAGGAGAAATACTGGTGGTAGCTGGCCTTGAAGAGCCGGGACAGCTGGCCGGTGAAGAGGTTCGCCTGCAGCTCATGCAGGCCGAAGATGCGGATCACCCGCTGCATGAGCAGGGTTTCCTTCACCACATGGGCGACCCTGGCGTCCTCCGCCCCGCGCTCGTAATTATAGCGAACGGCGCGCCGGCTGAAGCCGCGCGGCAGCCAGAACGCGATCATCAGCGAGAGCAGCGTGGCGATGGCGAGCTGGGTGTCGAGCGTGAACGCCACCGCTACCGAGCCGATCAGCATCAGCCCCTTGGAGAACAGGCCGGGCACCGCCCAGATCACCGCCTTCTCCACCACGGTCAGATCGTTGGAGAAGTCCGCGATGATGGCGTCGGTGTCGGAACTGGCCAGCTCGCGCGCGTCCATGCGGTTGATCTTGGCGAACATGCGCGCACGCAGATCGTTGAGGATGCGCGGGCCGAGCTTGGCGACGGTGTAGTCGAGGATGACCCCGAAGAAGGAGGCGGCCAGGAAGCCCCAGGTCAGATAGCCGATATAGGTGCGGATGACCTCGACATTGCTGGGCTTGATGCCCTCGTCGAACAGCGTCTGCAGCCATAGCGGGACATAGACGGCGTAGAGGATCTGCACCGCATTGGCGATGAGGAACCAGAACAGCAGCATCTTGTGCCGCGCCGCGGCCTTCGCCACCCACATCACCAGATGCGTCGGCCCCCTCTCCGGGGTGCCAGCGCGGATCTCGTCCTGCCATTTAAGCTCCAGCGCCCCGGTGGAGACGCCGGCCACCGCCTCGCTGGCCGCGTCCACATTGCCGTCGGCGCCCATCTTGCGCCCGAACTTGAGGAAACCGCGCGGGCCCTTGGTCTTCAGCAGATACTCGACGAACGCCGCCGCCCGGCGCACGTCCTTCTGGTCCACCTCCGGCAGCAGCAGGCGGCTCGCCAGACCGTTCAGGTCGTGCGCGTCACTGCGCGGGATGCGCACCGGCGCGGCCTTCTTGCCGTCCTCGCGCGCCACTTCCAGCAGCACCGAATGGATGAGGCCGAGCCCGAGCAGCCCCCAGGCGCCGCTCGGCATCGCCAGCTTGTAGGTGAACAGGTGATGCGCCACCCGGCGCACCGGATCGCGGCGCGCCTCGTCCGGATTGCCGGTCATCGCGGCGGCGATGAAGTCCTTGTCCGGCTTGATCGCCAGCCGTTCGCAGGCGAGGCCGTAGAGGCGATGCAGCTTGTGCTGCACCTCGTCCTCCGTCTCGTGTTTCCTAAACCAGTCGAAATGCCGGTTGGACATGGCGGCTCTTTATGATTGGCGGGCGGGCGGGGATGGGAGAGGCCGCGCGGCGGCGGCCGAAGGAAGGACACATTCGCCAACGAGGCGGGCGAAGGCGCCGTTGGCGCCGCCCCAGGGAAAATGGCCGGCGTCGAGCACGTGGAAGGCGACCGGCCGGGCGCTTACCTCCTGCCAGGCCGCGCTTTCCTTTGCGGAGACCGAGGGATCGGCGGCAAGGCGGATGACGGAAACCGCGCAGCGCACCGGCCGTCCGTCGTCGCGCCGGTAGGTTTCGCAGGCCGCGAGATCGGCGCGCAGCGCCGCTTCCTCGCGTGCTCCGAGGCTGTCGCCGAGATCCGGCCCCGCGGCACCGAAGCACTCGCGCAGCTCGGCCAGCAGCAAGGCCCGCGGCAGACGGTGCAGCGGCGCCTCCAGCGGCGGCCGGCTCGGGGAGCGGAAGCCGGAGACGACGAGATGCAGGCGGGAGGCGCAGGCGGGATCGTTCCGCTCCAGCGCCAGCGCCGTCTCGAAGGCGAGAAGGGCGCCGAAGCTGTTGCCCAGAAGGGTCAAGCCCCGTCCCTCGGGAGCGAGCGCCGAGGCGAGCGTTCCGGCGATCTCCGCCGCCAGCGCACCGGCCAGCACGCGGACATCGGCGACCGGGGGGGCCGTGTCCGCCGGAGCGCTGGAGGCGGGGTCGTCATGCCCGGGCAAGGCGACGGTGGCGATGGCGAGAGGCTCCGGCAGCGCGGCGGCGAGCCCGAGACAGGACAGCACGCTGCCCCCGGCATGCGGCAGGCAGACGAGCGTCGGTGCCCCCTCCGGCCGGCGGACCCAGCGCAGCAGGGTGGACGAAGGCGCCGCCAGCGGCAGTCGCGCCCCGGAACGAATCGCGGGCCGGAGCGAATTCATGACAAAAATCGCCAATGGACAGGCGCCGCCAATGTGCCAAACCGTGAGCGTGTGGTGTTCCGCGACCACCCTGCCGCACCCACCGCGCGTCGCGCGCTCCGCGTCGCCGGGAGGGGAAGAGCCCGGCAAGGCCCGCTCAGCCGCACCAACGTCCAGGAGGATTCATGCCGAACGACACCTCTCCGATCGACGAGGCGATGATCGAGACCCTCGACCGCGACGGCGCCATCTGCCTCAGGGGCGCCTTCGCGCCGGAATGGGTGGATCTGGCCGCCGAGGGCATCCGGCGCAACATCGCGAGCCCCGGCGCCCTGTTCCAGAGCTTCTCGCCCGACGACAAGGGCGTCTTCTACTCCGACATCTGGTCGCGCCGGCACATTTCCGAGCTGGAGACCTTCGCGCTGGAATCGCCGTCCGCCGCCATCGCGGCACGCTGCCTGCGCACACCGACCGTGCGGCTGCTGCAGGACACCTGGTTCTATAAGAGCCCTGGCACGCAGGCGCGCACGCCCTGGCACCACGACAATGTGGTGCTCGGCCCGTTCTGCTCGGTCTGGGTGGCGCTCGATCCCATCCCGCGCGCTGCGGCTCTCGAATTCGTGCGGGGCTCCCACCGCTGGAACAAGCTGTTCATGCCGGCGAACTTCTTCGAGGGCGAACAGGCGACGCTGCCGGCGGTGGAGGAGTTCTATGCCCGCTACCACGGCGCATTCGACATCTCCGCCACCGAGACCTTCTCCCGCGTGCCCGACATACAGGCCGACCGCGCGGCGTACGACATTCTCAGCTGGGACATGGAGCCGGGCGACTGCCTCGTCTTCCACGCCCGCACGCTCCATGGCTCGCCCGGCAACACGCTCGACCACGACACGCGGCGCATGGTGACGCGCTGGGTGGACGAGACGGCCGTGCTCGCCCCGCATGGCCGCACCGTGGTCGACCGGCTGGTGGCCGAGGGCTTCGAGGTGGAACTGGCCGTCGGTGCACCGATCCGCGGAAATCTCTTCCCGGTTCTCTCGCCGCTCGCCTGAACGGCAGCCGACGCCATGGGGGCATTCGCGGGAAAGCCCGGACCTTTCCTGGAGGAAGGGCATCAACGGAAATCCATCGCCGATCGCCCGAGACCCATATCTGGCGCCGCCGCCGCGGCGCGACCGGCGGCGACCCGCAGCGCGCCGCACGCGGAGGTTGACGTGCAGTGAGGCACGAACCCGAAGTCTACGGAGCCACTCATGCTATCCACGCCATGTGAAACACGCATGAATTGCTAGAACCTTATTGGGCGTTGCGCGAGAGAATACTGAAAAACAGTCAAAAATAGACAGTTGCCCGGAGGAGCGCCAAGGCGTAAGCCATCATCCGCAACTCTGGCTGGAGAAGTCCTGTGGCAAGTATGTTTATGACGATCTCTCGTTGTCACGTTAAGGCGGGTAGCGAGCAGGATGCACGCGCGCTTCTCGAAAAAGAAATGCTCCCCAACGACGGCAAGAAGCCGGGTGATGTCATTGAAGGTCTGGTCGGCTTCGGACTTATGAAGTCCAAGAAGGACCCCTCCATGTACGGCATCTGCACTGTTTGGGAAAGCGAAGCTGCTTTCGACAAGATGTCTTCAAACCCGCGCGCCAGGGACGGTGGTGGCATCGTCGAGAAGCTCCAGAAGCTTTGCGACGGCGATATCAAGGGCGAAGGTTTCTACATCGAAAGCCTCTGATGACTTCCGGCGGTGGCTTCGGCCGCCGCCGGTTCCTTTCGGTTGACGCATCCGGATTCAACATCCGGTTGTACATGTTCGATCTTGTACGTGCGTGGCAGGCGAGGCCCGGCATGCATGGAGCGGGCGGTCTTTCGCCGGCACAGGAAACGCCCGGCGGCAAACGCAGCGCGCGGCGATGAACTGCCGGCCGACGTGCAGCACTGCACTTTGCTGCAGAAGGTAGTGACGTGGCACGCGGTCCGATCGAAGACATCTACGGCCTGACGGATCTTCAGCGCGCGATGCTGGTGCGTTGCGCGAGTTATCCCGATCAGCCCCTGTTCATGGGCCAGTGGTGGGCCCTCCTTGCCGGCCCGCTCGACGTCGAGGGCTTGGCTGCCGCGTGGCGGGCCGTCGTCGCGCGCCACGGCGCCCTGCGCTCCGGTTTTCACTGGGAGCTCAAGGGCGACCCGGCCCAGGTCGTGGTGGCGGCGCCCGCCTTCGAGGTCGAGCGGCTCGACTGGCGCGCGCACGAGGATTGGCGCGCCGCCCTCGACGCGCTGCTGGAAGAGGATCGCGCCCACCCCTTCGACCTGCGCCGCCCGCCCTTGATGCGGGTCCGTCTCGTCACTCTGGCGCAGGACCACGCCGCGCCCCGCCATCTGCTGGTATGGACCCGCCACCACCTTGCCGTCGACGGCTGGTCGCTGGGCGAGATTCTGGACGAGGTGCTGACCCTCTATCGCGGGGGCGCCGTACCGCCCGCGCTTCCCTTCCGCCGCTACGTCGAATGGTGGCAGGGCCGCGACGCGACCGCCGGGCTCAGCCATTGGGGCGCGATGCTCGCCGGCCACCAGCCTGACGCGCCCCTGCGCAGTACAGACGCCTCCGCACCCCGCATCGGCGAGGTGGCGCACATCCTTCCCCCTGCCCTCGCCGAGCACCTCGCCATGCTGGCACGGACCGAAAGGTTGACGCTCAGCACCCTCGTGGAAGGCGCCTGGGCGCTGGTGCTGGCGCGCACTGAGGGGACCGACGACGTGCTGATGGGCTGCGTCGAGACGGTGCGTCCGCCCGAGTTGCTCGGAGACCGCAGTGATCGCATGGTGGGGCCGCAGGTCGGCGTGCTCCCCAGCCGCCTGCGGCTCGACGCAACGCCGCTGCGCCAGTGGCTGGCCGCCCTGCAGCAGGCCCGGGCGCTCGGCCGCGATGCCGGGCCGCCGGGCCTCGACGCGATGCGCGACCTGCTCGGCCTGCCGAGCGACGCGCTGCCGCTGCGCAGCCTGATCGCCGTGCAGACCTATCCGCTCGCACTGGCGCCCGCCTTCCGTGCCGCCGGGCTGGAGATCGTCGCCAGCGGCGACGTGACCCTGCCGGACCTGCCGCTCAATCTGATGGTGGAGGTTGGAGAAGCCTTCGAACTGCGGCTGATGGTCGACCGGCGGCACGTTCCGCTGCCGCAGGCGCGCCAGTTCCTGGTTATGCTCGCCACCGCGCTCGAACGCCTGCCGGACCATCTCGACGCGCCCGCCGACGCGCTGGACGTGATGCCGGAGGCTCTGCGCGGCGAGATCGCCGCGGCCCTGACCGGCCGGCCGCTGCCGGCGCCGGCGGGCACGGTCATCGACCTCGTCCTGGCGCAGATGCGCGCCCGGCCGGATGCCCCCGCGCTCCTCGCGCAGGGCCGCATTTATTCCTATGGCGAACTCGGCGCCCGGGCCGCCGAACTCGCCGGCCGGCTGGCGCAAGCCGGGGTGACGCCCGGCGCCCGGGTCGCGGTGATGCTCGACCATGGGTCCGAGGCGGTCGCCGCCATTCTCGGCATCCTCTTCGCCGGCGCCGCCTATGTCCCGCTCGATCCCGAAGCCCCGCCCGAACGGCGGGCGATGATCCTCGCCAGTGCCGAAGTCGCCGCGCTCGTCACCCGCGCCGACCGCGCCGGGGACGCCTCCCGCCTGACGGTGCTGACGGTGGGGGGCGCCGCGCCGGAACCCGCCGACCTGGACGCGGTGACGCGACCCGCCGCAGCCGACGAGGCCTATGTCATCTTCACCTCCGGTTCCACCGGCCGGCCGAAGGGGGTGAGCGTCGGCCATGACAATCTGCGCACCCATGTGGCCGCCAGCGCGGCGGAAAACGCCGACCTGCCGATCGGCCGCTTCCTGCTGACTTTCCCCCTGTTCTTCGACGGCTCCGTCACCGGACTGTTCTGCACGCTGTGCGAAGGCGGCACGCTCGTGCTGCCGGACGCCGGCGAGGGCCGCGACGCCGACCGGCTGGTGGCGCTGATCCGCGACGCCGGTGTCACCCATGTCTGCCTCACGCCCTCGGTCTGGGCGCTGCTGCTGGAGGCCGCGGGCCCACAGGGCCTGCCGGAGGTGCGCCTGGCGAAGGTGGCCGCCGAGCCCTGTCCGCCGGCCCTCGTCGCCGCCCACGCCTCCCGCGCCCCGCATGCCGTGCTGTGCAACGAATACGGTCCGACCGAGGCGACGGTGTGGGTCTGCGTCGAGCGCTGCCGGCCGGAGACGACCGGCGCCAGCGTCGCCATCGGGCATCCCATTCCGGGCACGACGCTGCATGTGGTGGATGGCGAGGATCGCCCCTGCCCCTATGGCACCATGGGCGAGCTCGTCGTCTCCGGGCCGGCCGTCGCCCGCTTCTATGTCGGCGCGGAGCCGAACGTCAGCCTGCGCACGCCTTTGGCCGGCACGAGCGCGCCGGCCTATCGCACCGGCGACAGGGTGTCGCTCGACACCGATGGCCGCCTGTTCTTCCATGGCCGCCGTGACCGGCAGGTGAAGATAGCCGGCTACCGGATAGAGCCCGGCGAGGTCGAGGCGGCGCTGCTGGCGCAGGTCGACATTCGGGAAGCCGCCGTCCTGGTCGAGGAGGGCGAAGGTCGGCCCGCCCGCCTCGTCGCGCATCTGTCGCCTGGCGCCGGACCGGACGGTGCCGAGCTGCGCCGGCGTCTGGCCGCAAGCCTGCCCGCCTATATGATCCCGCAGGCCTTCATGCGGCATCCCCGGCTGCCGCGCACCGCCAATGGCAAGGTGGACGTGGCCGCCCTTCCCCGGGCGGCGGGCGCGGACTGCGCCGCCGCGCTGCCGCCGGAGGGCCCGCTGGGGAGCGCCCTTGCCAGCCTGTGGGCCGAGATTCTCGG
>JAEYTJ010000238.1 GCA_023434095.1 Pseudomonadota bacterium
GCCGGACTTCGCGGTGCTCGCCGCGCTGGGGCGCGCCGGCTTCGCCGGGGTGATGATCGACACTGCCGACAAGAAGGCCGGCTCGCTGACCGAGCATCTCGACCCGCTCACCCTCGGCCAGTTCGTCGCCGAGGCACGCCGGCACGGGTTGATGACCGGGCTCGCCGGCTCGCTGCGGCTGGACGATATCCCGGCGCTGCTCGGCGTCGGCGCCGACTATCTCGGCTTTCGCGGCGCGCTGTGCGAGGGCGGCCGCACCGGCACGCTCGATCCCGCACGCCTCGGCCAGGTCCACGCCCGCCTGCGCGAGCCGAGCGACCATTAGCGGGCGCTCAGGTTCCCCGGACAAGCCGCGCCTGCGCGGCGCCGATCCGGGGCCCAGGAGAAAAGCCGCCGCAGGCGACCATCGGGAGAAATCACCACAGGCAGCTTCCGCGGAAGCACCCGCACGGCCGAAGCCTCATGCGCCGTGTCCCGGATCGCCTTCCGCTCACGCTCCAGGCGTCCGGGACAAGGGGCGTTCGACGCCCTCACCTGCCGCCTTGACTTTACCACCTTGCAGGTCCATTCCCCCGCCCGCCGCGTGTCACCGCGGCGCAATTGGAATCCCCTAACCATGCCCAGCGACAGTACCAGTCGATTGTCCGGCCGGCCGCGGCCGGCGCTGTGATCCGGCTCCGGGCCTGACCCGGCTTCGGCTCTCCGCGCCGCCTGCAAAGGCCGGACAGCGGAAAGAGAGCCGAAATGGACGAACGGACGGAAGACCGTCGCGACGACACGCTTGTGGATGCCGCTGCCCTCGCGGCCGAACTCGCCGAAGAACACCCCGCCGATATCGCCGAGGCGCTGGACGAGCAGGAGCCGAGGACCGCCTCCGCCGTGCTCGCCAGCCTGCCGCGCGAGCAGCAGGTGGAGATTCTCGACGGCCCGGATGTCGATCTCACCAGCGAGCTGATCGAGGCCCTTCCCGTCGAGGAAGCGGTGCGCCTCGTCTCCGACATGTCGGCCGACCGCGCCGCCGACCTGTTCCGCTGGATGGACGAGCCGGCCCGCTCGCATCTCTTCGCGCGCCTGCCGCACGAGACGCAGGCCGAGCTGAACCGTCTTCTCGCCTGGCCCGAGCACAGTGCCGGCGGCTTGATGACCACGGAGTTCGTCACCGCCCCCTCCAGCTGGACGGTGGGCGAGACGCTGCGCCACATCCGCGAAATCGAGGGCACGCGCGAGACCATCTACGCCATCTATGTGCTCGACCCCGACACGCAGCGGCTGCTGAAGGCGGTGACGCTGCGCCGGCTCATCACCGGCGAACCGGACGACCCCATCCTCTCGGTCGCGCCCAAGCACGACCCGATCACCGCCGACCCGCTGATGGACCGCGAGGACGTCGCCCGGCTGATCTCGAAATACGACCTCCTCGCCGTGCCGGTGGTGGACGCCGAGGAGCATGTGCTCGGCATCGTCACCGTCGACGACATGATCGACGCCATCATCGAAGAAGGCACGGAGGACGCGCAGAAATTCGGCGGCATGGAAGCGCTGGACGAGCCCTATATGGAGATTGGCTTCTTCGCCATGCTGAAGAAGCGCGGCGGCTGGCTGTCCATCCTGTTCCTCGGGGAGATGCTCACCGCCAACGCCATGCAGCATTTCGAGGACGAGCTGGAGCGCGCCATCGTGCTCACCTTGTTCATCCCGCTGATCATGAGCTCCGGCGGCAATTCCGGCTCGCAGGCGACCTCGCTGATCATCCGCGCGCTGGCGCTGGGCGAGATCAAGGTCAGGGACTGGTGGCGCGTCGCCCTGCGCGAACTGCCCTCCGGCCTCGTGCTCGGCTCCATCCTCGCCACGCTGGGCGTGACCCGCATCACAATCTGGCAGCTCGCCGGCTTCCACGATTATGGCGAGCACTGGGTGCTGGTGGCGGCGACGGTCGGTGCGGCGCTGATCGCCATCGTCACCTTCGGCTCGCTGATCGGCTCGATGCTGCCCTTCGTGCTGCGCCGCTTCGGCTTCGACCCCGCCAGCGCCTCGGCGCCCTTCGTGGCGACCTTCGTCGACGTGACCGGGCTGGTGATCTACTTCACCGTCGCCATGGTGATCCTCAAGGGCACGCTGCTTTAAGCGCGCGACGTCATCGCGTCATTGCACGCCGATGGCCTCACCGGCGATGACCTCGGCGAGCCGGTCGAAACCTTCCCCGGTGCCGAGGACGCGCTGCTCGCGCGCGCCCTCGCCCGCCAGGAAGGCGGCCTGCTCGGTGAAGGTCATCCAGGTCCGCGCGCCAGCGGGTGCCAGTTCGACCGTCACCAGCGACGCCGACAAAAGCTCGGCGCCGAAACGCATCTCATAGGCGTAGATGATCCGTTGCGCAGACACGATATCGAAATAACAGGCGCGGAACGACAGCTCCTTGCCCTCGGGAGTGCGCCAGCGCTTGGCCTCCCCGCCGCCGGGCCGGAAGTCGAAGGCTCGTTCGAGGACGGTCCAGTCGGCGTGGCAGCCGGTCCAGCGCTCCTTGAGCTCCGGCTCGGCCCAGAAGCGGAAGGCGTGCCGGGGGCTGCCCGGTAGCTCGCGCTCGATCACGAAGGTGGTGTGTTCGGGTTTCATGTGCGGCTCTCTTCTTCCGGCATGGCTTGCATGGCCGCGCCGAGGCGGTCGAAGGCGGCGTTCAGCGCCGCTTCCCGACTGCGCGCCCAGTCGGCGATGGTTCTGAGGGCAAGGGGCTGCACGCTATAGGTGCGCGTGCGACCCGCCTTGGCCGAGGTGACGATGCCGCCCTCCTCCAGCACCTTGAGATGCTTCACCGCCGAGGGCAGCCGCATCCCGGCCGGCGCCGCCAGCTCTGTCACGGTGGCGGGCCCGCGGCTGAGCTGCTCCACCATGCCGCGCCGGTGGGGGTCGGCGAGCGCCAGGAACAGCCCGTCGAGAGGTGGGGAGGCGTCCGGAGAAATAGTTTCCATGAATGGACACTATTTCGACCGCCACCACCCTGTCAAGAATGGTTTCCCGATTTGGAAACTTTTCGAACTGAAACCGGCTTAGACCCGCGCCAGCACCTCGCCCTGCCCGCCGATCAGCGTGTCGCCGACGAGGCGGCGGGCGCGGGTCCAGCCCTCCAGACGCGCGGCGAGTTCCGGCACGCGGCGCGCCAGCAGCCGCAGCGCCACAAGTTCGTGCGCGCCGGTGTCAACGAAGCCCGCCGGCAGCTCCGGCACGGCGTCGACGAAGATCGTGCCGCGCTTCATGCCCCGCCCCATAAGCGGGCCGATGCCGCCGCCGACGCTCACCGTGCCGGCAATCATGTCGGTCGCCAGCCCTTCCCCGGCATGGCCGGCGATGGTGATCAGCCCGCCGCGCTGGCGCTCCGCCGCGCGCGGGCCGGCATTGCCGCCGATTCCCAGCACCCCGCCGCAAAGCCCGCGCCGCGAGCCCGAGCCGGCCGCGCCGGCATGGGAACCGGCATTGCCGGCCAGCTCGATCCGCCCACCGGACATTTCCGTGCCGAGGAAATCCCCGGCCTCGCCGGCGATGCGCAGCACGCCCCCGCTCATGCCGCGCCCGGCAAAGGCGCCGACATTGCCGTCGACGATCAGCTCGCCCGTCGTCATCCCGGCGCCGACGCCGTCGAGCCTGACATCGCCGATCTCGATCAGCAGCACGCCGTCCGGGGCGCCCTCGATGAAGAACAGCTCCGCCAGCTTCACGCTGCGCCCGCCGCAGGGTACGTCGACATGTTCGAGTTCGCGCAGCGGCAGCGGGCAGGTGATTTCCGGCGTGAGGCCGGAAAGGTCGACCCGCGCCTCGAAGGGCGCGCGCGGCTTCAGGGAAACCCCGCTCATGCCGTCTCTCCCGCGCCCTGCATGATCTCGCGAAGCTTGAAATGGAACGGCCCGAGATTGCCGCCGTAATTGCCGGCGTCGATCGCCACCACCCCGGCTTCCGCGCCGAGCGCGCAGACGGCGGTGATGCCCACCCTGGTCGCTTCCGCCACCGCTTCGAAGCTCACCCCGTCGATGACGATTTCCAGCACCGAGCCGACCTCGGGGGGAAGCTGGCTCGGCACCGTGCCGCGCAGCGTCGGGCAATAGGCGTCGTTGGTGGAGGCGAACAGGCCCTTATATTTGGAACCGACCTTGGAGCCTGAGCGCACCACGCCGCCGGGGAAGGGCAGGATGATGCCCGGCACCTGCACCATGGCCGCCACCGCCGCCTCGGCCGCCCTCAAGGCCTCGCCGCGCGAGCGGGCGAGGATGAGGAAATTGCCGCCGCCGACGCCGTCGACCGATCCGGTGTCCTCGTCGCAGACGAACTCGCCCTCCATGACCGGCAGGCGCCAGAAGCGCCTGTCGGCGATCTTCTTGGAGATCTGGTGCCCGTCGGCGAAGTAGCGGATGGTCTTGGCCAGCGGCACGCGCTTGCCCGTCTCGATGCCGGCATAGCAGGCCGTGGTCGGGCAGGTCAGCACGCACTGGCCGAGGCGCAGCGGCACCACCTTCTTCAGCGAGCCGAAATCCATCGCGAAGATGAGCAGCGCCACGCCCGGCCGCCCGTCCGGCGTCTCCTCGGGTGCCAGCGTGCGCTCGATGCCGGCCTCGCAGCCGCAGCCGATCACCGAGGTGGCGAAGCCCGTAGTGGTCCGCCCGGCGATCAGCGCCCATTCCGGCGTGTCGGCGGTGACGATGAGCCGCGTGCCCACCATCGGAAAGGCTTCCGCGAACGTGTCGCGGATCTCGACGCCGTTGAGGATCATCGGGCGCCTCCCACGACCATCCTTCGAGGCTCGCTGCGCTCGCAACTCAGGATGACGTTGCTCTGGAAGAAGGGCGTCATCCTGTGGTGCCCGGCAAAGCCGGGCTTCGAAGGATGTTGGCTGAGAACGACACCGCTCACGACGCCACCCCCTCGCATTTGAGGATGGTCGGCCCCGCGCCGTTCCGCAGCTCGCCGTCGGCGATACGGAAATGCTGGGACTTCAGCCCCACCGCCTCATCGAACCAACGCTGCATGTCTTTGTCGACCGCGCGGTCGAATTCCGGGCGGGCGACATGGGTGGTGCCCTGCGCTAGCTCCACCACCGCGCCGTCCCTGACGATCAGCCGGCCGTTCTTGAACACCATGCGGGTGGTCGAGAACATCGCCTCGCGGTCGGCCTCCTCGGTGTGCACGGCGATGTCCGCCACCGCGCCGGGGCCGAGATGGCCCTTGTCGGTGAGGCCGAGAATGCGGGCGGGCGCCGCGCGGGTGAGGATGGCGATCTCCTCCAGCGAATATTCCCGCCGGATCTGCCCGAGCAGCGTGTGCGCCTGCGCCGCCTTGTTCAGCGTGGCGAGCTGGGCGTTGCGGAAGTCGCGGTCCATCAGCAGGCGGATGAGATGGGGATAGGTGGTGAACGGCCCGCCATTGGGGTGGTCGGTGGTGAGGAAGATCCGCCAGGGGTCCTCCACCAGCAGGAACAGCTCCAGCCCGATCGCCCATTGCAGGGCGTTGACGAAGGACTTGTCCTTGTACTCGAACGGCACCACGCCGCAGGCGGCGTCCAGCTCGATGTCCATGCCGATGGACTTCTTGGGGCTGGCGAGGCCGCGATTGCGGTATTGCGACATGTAGTCGGCGGAGGCGGTGACGGTCTGGCCGAACATCACCTGCCCGACATCGACCGAAATGTTCGGGTTGGCGTTGACCATTTCCGCGATGCGCGCCGCCGAGGAAGAGAAGCGCCGGTCGCCCTCCGTGCCGTAGGAATGGAACTGCAGATGGGTGAGGTGCAGCCGCCGCCCCTCGGTGGCGAGAATGGTGGCGAGCGTCGTGTCGTCATTGCCGGGCACGCCGAGATTGCAGCCATGCAGATGGATCGGATGCGGCAGGCCGAGTTCCGTCACCGCGCGGATCAGCGTGGTCAGCACCTTGCGCGGCGTCACCCCGTAATGCGGGTTGGCCTCGTCGAGGTCCATCTTGCGGGCGTTGAACTTGAAGGCGTTGATGCCGCCGGGATTGACGATCTTGATGGCGAAGGCCTGCGTCGCCTCGATCATCCAGCCGACATAGGCGTTCACCTGCTCCTGCCCGGCCCCGGCGGCCAGCAGGCGCAGGAAATAATCGTCATTGCCGAGAACGAGATAGGCGCCGGTGTCGAGATTGGGAATGTCGGCCATTTCCAGATGCGCGCCGCGCGCATTGGCGCCGACCATGGCCGGCTCGAACACCGTGGTGTAGCCGAGTTCGGCGTAGCGACAGCCGGTGGCGTGGGCGGTCGGCACCGCGCGGCCGCCGCCGCAGCCGCAGAAATTGCCGGGCATTTCCGGGAAGGCCCGCCGGTCCTCCTGCATCAGCAGGCGGGCGAGGTTCATCTTGCCGCCGGCGATGTGACTGTGAAGATCGATGCCGCCGGCCATGACGACGGCGCCGCCCAGATCATATTCGGCATCGGCTTTGAGATCGGTGGCGGCGACGATGCGCCCGTCCTCGATCTCGATGTCGCGCACGGTGCCGCTGGCGACGCCGTTCTCGCCATTGGCCGGGTCGAGCACACGCCCGCCCTTCAGCCGCAGTCTCATTTACCCCTCCGCTATGCGACGCACAGCCTCGGCGACGCTGGGAAGCGTCGCGACGCGCAAGGCGCCGAGCGGCAGGCTTACGATGGAATCCATGCGGAACACGGTGCCGGCGTGGTCGACGCCGGGAGTGCCCACGGGGATCAGAACATCCGGTTCCTTGTCGAACACTGTGTCGGGATGGGCAAGAGCGATGATCTTGCCCCCGAAGGACGGCGGCGGCTCCGGCCGGAAGGCCGAGATCCACACCAGCACATCGGCATCGGCCAGCGCCGCCTCGGTGGCGAACAGCGTGCCGTCATGCGTGCTCGCCTGCCCGCGCACCGCGCTGCGCAGCGGAAAGCCCAGCCGCCACAGCATCAGCTGGTTGACCCCGATGATGTTGTCGCGCCCGCCGAGCGGAAACACCCCGGCACGCGTGGCAACGTTCAGCCGGTCGACCAGTGCGGTCGCCCGTTCGGCGACGAGGTCGCCGTCGGCCAGCTCCGCCGCGTTCCACGTCGCCACGGCGTAATGGGCGTTGCGCAGATCCTCGGCCAGCGCGGCGAGCGTGCCGGCCTCGATCCCGCCGAAGCTCTCCCCCGGCGGGCGACGCCCGGCCACCAGCGTGGCCAGCGCTTCCAGCACCGCCACGGGATCGGTGGTGGCATGGTGGACGACGTCGGCGCCGGCAAGCTGCCCCCTCGACTTCTCCCCCGGCGCGCCGCCGAGGAAGACCACGCGGCGGTTGGCGCCAGCAAAGAGCGGGGTATCGGGGAACAGCCGCTCGAACAGCCGCCCCCAGGTCGCGCTGGGGTCCTCGCCGACAACCAGCAGCAGGTCGCAGCGGTTGCGCACCTCCGCCAGCGTGGTGGAGAGCCAGCCGGTGCGCTGGGCGGCGGCGTAATTCCGGAACAGGCCCTCGGAGGCGTAATGGTCGAGCGCGCCGCCGAAGCGGATGGCGAGATCGACCGCTGCCCCGGCGCCGGCCATGTCGACGCCGAGCCCGCCGATCAGCGGGGCGCGGGCCGCAGTGAGAATCTGGCGGGCCGCTCTGGCCGCATCGGCCTCACTGGCGGTCTCACCGGCCACACGCGCCACCGGATCGGCGGTATCCAGACGCCGCAGAAGCCGCGCCGCCTCGGGGCAGACCGGCGCCTTGGCGCGCACCTGCCGGCCCTCGACCTCGACAGTCAGGTCGTCGCAGCCGAGCCCGCAGAAGCCGCAGGCCACATTCTCGATCGTCCGAATACCGGCCATTGCTAAATACCTGACAGATCAGTCGTATTTGATATAGGCGAAACGCAGGTCGCCGCGCGGCGTGCCTTCCAGCGCGCTGTCGGCCTCGGTCCCCGGCTGCCAGCCGACGACATCCTCGATCTTCTGCGCCAGCTGGAAATCCCGCTCGGTGATGCCCTTGGCGTCGTGCGACATCAGCCGCACCTCCACCCAGGCATAGGACGCGGTGATATCGGGATGGTGCCACGCTGCCTCGGCGAGATGCCCGACGGCGTTGATCACCATCAGCGTGCCCTTCCAGCTGGACGTGCGATAGGTGCGCCGAATCCAGCCGTCCTGCAGCTTCCACTGCGGCAGGCAGGCGGCGAGGCGTTCCTCCACCTCCTTGTCGGTGAAGGTTTTTTTGGGATCCAGCGCCATATCCTGGCGTCCTCCTGGCGGCGTCTGCCCGTTCTGATGCGGGCGTCGTTTGGTGATTCGGTAGCACGCCCGCGCCGCATCCGGCAAACCCGTTGATCATCACCCGGCTTGTCCCGGACCGCGTCCGGGCCTTACCATGGCGGGCGAGGAAACGCTGGTGAACACCACGACACGCCAATTGCGCTCGGCAGGCGAGCAACAGGACCGGGCCACGGTGCGCATCACCGCGCCGGGCCGGCTGCATCTGGGATTCCTCGATCTCGCGGGCACGCTCGGCCGGCGTTTCGGCAGCCTCGGCATCACCCTTGACCGTCCATCGACGGTGGTCCGCCTGCGCCGCGCGGCCACACTAACCGCCAACGGTCCCGATTCCGGCCGCGCCCTCGCCGCCGTTGAGAAAGCGGCGGCCCGTTTCGGGCTCGACACGCGCGTGGAAGTGACGGTCGAGGCGGCGCTGCCGCCCCATTCCGGCCTCGGCTCCGGCACCCAGCTCGGCCTCGCCGTGGCAACCGGGCTGTGCCTCGTCAACGGGCTCGACATCTCCCCGCGCGAGGTCGGCGCGGCTTTGGGTCGCGGCGCGCGCTCGGCCATCGGCATCGGCGCCTTCACCGAGGGCGGCGTCATCCTCGACGGCGGCAAGAAGCGCGGGTCGCAGGCCCCGCCGCCCATCCTCTCGCGGCTCCCCTTTCCCGAGAACTGGCGCGTCCTGCTGGTATATGACCACGGGCACCAGGGACTTAGCGGGCCGGCGGAGGTGAAGGCAATGGAGGAGTTGCCGCCCTTCGCCGATACGCTCGCCGGGCACATGGCGCGCCTCGCGGTCATGGTGGCGCTGCCGGCTCTGGCGGAAGGTGACGTGAATTATTTCGCCGCAGCGGTCGGAGAAATGCAGCGACTGCTCGGAGACCACTATGCGAGCGCCCAGGGTGGCCGCTATACAAGTTCATCCGTCACCGAGGTGATGGATTGGCTGGAGGTGCGTGGTCTGCGCGGCCTCGGCCAGAGTTCCTGGGGTCCCACGGGTTTCGCCATCGTCGGCAGCCCCGAGGAGGCCGACCAGCTTCTCAGCGAGGCCCGGGTCCGCTTCGGTGACCGGCCCGCTCTGGCTTTCGACTGTGCCCGCGGCAGCAATGCCGGGGCGCGGATCGAATGGCTTGCCTGCGTCGAGCAGTGCTAGCGACGGTTTTGGCGTAACGCCCGCGTCGCTCCCTTCCTCTTCCGCACGAGAGGCCGCAAGGCCCGATTCTGACCTAGGGAACGCACGCCATGGCGGATATCGCCCCCATCCTCCACATCATCTCGCCGCTTCGCCACGTCAGCCCGTTCGACGTCAACATGGCCGTCGACGCCGGCTATGCCACCATCCTCCCCTATTCCGGCGTCACCCTGGACGAAGTCGGGGACCTGACGCAGGACATGATGTTCTCGCGCCATCCCGACGCCGCCCCGCGCACCGGCCTTTTCATCGGCGGCAAGGATGCGGGCCTCGCGCTCGACATGGCGAACAAGGCGAAGAGCGTGCTGTTCCCGCCCTTCGAGATTTCCGTCTTTGTCGACCCGGCCGGCTCCTTCACCACCGCTGCCGCCATGGTGGCCGAAGTCGAGCTGAAGCTGCGCCCGGCCCGGCCGGAAGGGCTGAAAGGTGTGAAAGTTCAGGTCTTTGGCGCCACCGGCGTCGTCGGCGGCATTGCCGGGGTGATCGCCGCGCAGGCCGGCGCGCAGGTGACGCTGGTCAGCCATCGCGACATCGAGGCGGTGGAGGCGAAGGCGCGCGACTTCAAGCAGCGTTTCGGCGTCGACCTCGCCTGCGCCACCGGCAAGAGCGAGGAGGACAAGCGCGCTCTGGTCGCGGACGCCGAGGTGGTGCTGGCCTGCGGCCGCGCGGGGGTGGAGATCCTCTCCGCCGACGTGCTGGCAGGCGCCCCGCATCTCAAGGTGGCCGCCGATGTCAATGCCGTGCCGCCCTCGGGCATCGCCGGCATCGACGCCCATGCCAACGGAACGCCGCTCGCCCATGGTGCGCTCGGCATCGGCGCGCTCACCATCGGCCATCTCAAATACCGCGTGCAGCATGAACTGCTCCAGCGCATGCGAGTCGCCCCGGCGGCGATGACGATCGGGTTTGAAGATGCCTTCCTCCTCGCGCGATCGCTCACGGCCTGAGGACGCCTTCGATGTCGTCCTCGTCGGCATCGCCGCGCGCGGGCTGGCGGCGAGCGCCCGCCGCGCCGGCCTCAACGCCCTCGCCCTCGACCTGTTCGCGGACGAGGACACGCGCGCGCTGGCCGCACGCAGCCTCCAGCTGTGTCGCCGGGACGGGCTCGCGCTCGACCCGGATGACCTGGTCGCCCAGCTCGCCCCCCATGCCGGGCCGGACACACCGCTCGTTCTCGGCACCGGCTTCGAGGACACGCCCGACCTTGTCGCCGAGTTGTCGAGGCGCTTCCGCCTCGCCGGCAGCGGAGCGGAGACCATCGCCGCGGTCAAACAGCCCTTCGATTTCGCTGAGCGCCTGGCCGCGCTCGGCATCCCGCATCCCCGGCTGCTTTCCGGCCCGGCCCCGGACGGTGTTCCGACACTGGAAAAGCGCGTCGGCGGGTCAGGCGGGGGGCATGTCTGCCCTTCGCCACAGGCGCGCGGGCCGGGCTGGTATCTACAGGAACGGGTGGACGGGCGCGCCGTCTCAGCCCTGTTCCTCGGCAATGGAAAGGCAGCCCGGCTTCTCGCCTTTTCCGAACAATGGTGCGCACCGGCCGAGGCCGCGCCCTTCCGCTATGGCGGCTGCGCGGGCCCGCTCGCACTGGAACCTCGCCTTGTTGCGGAAATGGACTCCGCGCTGTCCCGCCTCACCGCCAGCGTCGACCTCAAGGGCCTGGCGAGCGCCGATCTCATCATCGGCCCGGGGGCGTGGCACCTCATCGAGATCAACCCGCGGCCCGGCGCAACCCTCGACATCTTCGACGCGCCGCCGCTCCCGCCGCTTCTGCGCCTGCACCTCGACGCCTGCGCGGGCACGCTGCCGGACCTTCCGCTGCTTGTCCCCGGCGCGGGCGTGGAAGCCCGGGCCGCCGGCCTATTTTACGCACCCGCCTCCATCGAGGTGAGGGACGCGCTGCCCTTCTGGGCGGCGGACCGTCCCGCCCGGGGCACGCGCATCGCGGCGGGGGAGCCCGTCTGCACGGTGCAGGCGACCGGACCCGACCTTGCCGACGCCCGCGCCCTTCTGGCGCGGCGCATGGATCATCTTTCGCGCGCGCTGAGCACAGCCAGCCGCGCCGCTGCGGAGTAACTCTCCCATGCCGACCCCCTCTCAGAACGCGCCGGGACTGAGCGTTGCCGCGCTGTCGGCGCCTCTCGTCGACGACCTCATTGCCAAGGCCGCCACGCTGCGGCTCGACGTCACACGAAGCCCCTGCGGCGCCCGGCTCGTCGATGCCGGCATCACGGCGCGCGGCGGGCTTGAGGCGGGCCGGCGCATCGCCGAAATCTGCCTCGGCGGCCTCGGTTCGGTCAGCCTTTCCACCAGCGGGCGGTTTCCGCGCTGGGGCACGATGGTGACGGTGACGACGGCCGATCCCGTCATCGCCTGCCTCGGCAGCCAATATGCCGGCTGGAGCCTCGCGGAAGGCGACTT
>JAEYTJ010000247.1 GCA_023434095.1 Pseudomonadota bacterium
GAGTGGCAGCGCCAGCACCTCGCCGATCCGCGCTCGGTGGTGCCCGGCTCGATCATGCCCGGCTACCCCTTCCTCGCGAAGACGCCGCTCAAGACCTACGAGATCGCTGACGACATGAAGGTCAACGCCGTGCTCGGCGTGCCCTATTCCGAGACGATGATCGCCGAGGCGCTGGCCGACCTCCGGGCGCAGGCCAGCCCCGACGCCGATGCCGACGGGCTGAAGGAACGCTATCCCGGCGCGCAGCAGCGCGACTTCGACGGCAATCCCAAGATGCTGTCGGAAGCGGATGCGCTGATCGCCTATCTCCAGGCGCTCGGCACCATGGTCGACTTCAAACTCTACGACGACAAGGCAAACATCCGCTGAGGAGGCCGGGATGAACGAGACCTATCGCGCCCTCGCCGAATTCGCTCAGACCTGGGGGCTTCTCTACTTCGTCGGCATCTTCCTCTGCGTGCTCGCCTATGCGCTCTCGCCGCGGCGCAAGGCGCAGTTCGAGGACGCCGCCCGCATGCCGCTGCGCGAGGATTGATCATGGCCGAGCATCACAAGAACGAAGTCGACGCCGTCACCGGCGTCTCGACGACCGGCCACGAATGGGACGGCATTCGCGAGCTGAACAACCCGCTGCCGCGCTGGTGGCTGTGGACCTTCTACGCCACCATCGTGTGGGCGTTCCTCTACTGGATCGCCTACCCGGCCTGGCCGCTGGTGTCCAACTACACGGCCGGCGTGCTCGGCTGGACGTCGCGCGATGCGGTGCAGGTGCAGCTCGCCGACCTCCGGGCGCAGCGCGGCGCCTTCGCCGAGAAGCTGGAGGCCGCCTCGCTCGAACAGATCGAGGCCAATCCGGAACTTCTGGCCTTCGCCCGCGCCCAGGGGCGGGCCGCCTTCGGCGACAATTGCGCGCCGTGCCACGGCACGGGTGCCGCCGGCTCCAAGGGCTACCCGAACCTGAACGACGACGACTGGATGTGGGGCGGTTCGCTGGCGCAGATCCAGCAGACCATCCTGCATGGCATCCGCTCCACCGACGCCGACGCCCATATCGGCGACATGCCGGCCTTCGGCCGCGACGGCATGCTGCAGCGCCCGGAGATCGTGGCGGTGGCGGATTATGTGCGCTCGCTGTCCAACCTGCCGGTGCCGCAGGGCGTGACCCCCGACCTCGCCAAGGGCCAGGAGGTGTTCGAGGCCAACTGCGCCGCCTGCCACGGGGCCGACGGCAAGGGCAATGTGGAGATGGGCGCGCCTAACCTCACCGACGGCATCTGGCTCTACGGTTCGGACCGCGACAGCGTCATCGCCACCATCTCCAACGGCCGCGCCGGCATCATGCCGGCCTGGGCGGGGCGGCTCGACCCGACCACGATCAAGGCCCTCACCGTCTATGTGCATGCGCTCGGGGGCGGGCAGTAGCGCACGCACCCTGACGGTTTGAGGCCATGCGGCGGGGCGCCCCAGCGACGTCCCGCCGCATAAGCATTTTTCCGCCCGGCAAGCCCCGGATCAACGCTCCCCGCCGGCCGGTTTAGAAAGTCTCCATGCGCGGCGCCAAACCGCACGTTCCGGGGACCGACATGAATATGGCGACCAAGGTGGAACGGCTCGAAGAGCCGGAATATGACGACGATGCCCCGCTCTACGAGGCCCGGCGCAAGATCTACCCCATCGCCGTCCACGGCACGTTCCGCCGCATAAAGTGGGCGCTGCTGATCGTCACTCTCGGCATCTACTATCTGCTGCCCTTCCTGCGCTGGGACCGCGGCCCCAACGCGCCCTCGCAGGCGGTGCTGGTCGATCTTGCCAATGGGCGCTTCTACTTCTTCTTCATCGAGATCTGGCCGCAGGAAATCTACTACCTCACCGGCCTGTTGATCCTCGCGGCGCTGGTGCTGTTCCTGATGAACGCGGTGGCCGGCCGGCTGTGGTGCGGCTATCTCTGCCCGCAGACCGTGTGGACCGACCTGTTCCAGGCCATCGAACGCATGGTCGAGGGCGACCCGCGCGAGCGGCGCGAGAAGCTGAAGACCGCCTCGCGCGGCCGACGCGCCTTCGAGGCGGCGGCCAAGCACACGCTCTGGCTGATGGTGGCGTGGTGGACCGGCGGCGCTTGGGTGCTCTATTTCGCCGACGCGCCGACGCTGGTGTGGCAGCTCTTCACCGGCACCGCGCCGATGGTCGCCTATCTCTGGATCGCCATCCTCACCTTCACCACCTATGTGCTCGCCGGCCATATGCGCGAGCAGGTGTGCACCTATATGTGCCCGTGGCCGCGCATCCAGGCGGCGCTCACCGACGAATACGCCTTCAACGTCACCTATCGCTATGACCGCGGCGAGCCGCGCGGCTCCTTCAAGAAGACCGAGGCGCTGCGCGCCGCGGGCGTGCCGGCCGGCGACTGCATCGACTGCAAGCAATGCGTCGCGGCCTGCCCGACCGGGGTCGACATCCGCCTCGGCAGCCAGCTCGACTGCATCCAGTGCGGCCTGTGCATCGACGCCTGCGACACGGTGATGAACAAGGTGGGCCGCCCGACCGGGCTGATCGCCTACGACACCGAGATGAATGTCGAGCGCCGCATGAAGGGGCTGGCGCCGGTGACCAAGGTGCTGCGCGCCCGCACGCTGCTCTATGCCGGGCTGATCGTCATCGTCGGCGGCATCATGGTGGCGACGCTGGCGATGCGCGGCTCGGAAGGCGTCTCGGTCATCCACGACCGCAACCCGCTCTTCGTGCGGCTCTCCGACGGCTCGCTGCGCAATGCCTACACGCTGCGCATCGTCAACAAGCAGTCGCTGCCGCGCCGCTTCGCCATCACGGTGGACGGCGTGCCGGAGGCGCGGCTGGAGATCGTCGGCGGCATTTCCGAAACCGAGAACGGCCGTCCCGTGGTCGAGGTCGGGCCGGACCAGACCTATGAGCTGCGGGCGCTGGTCTCCACCTCGGCCAGGCTGCCGGCGAACGCCTCGCTGCCGGTCACCTTCTCCGTCACCGACGTGGTCGGCGGCGAGACCACCACCGCACCCGACCATTTCAAGGGCCCCTGAGCCGAACCGGAGGACGACATGGCCTCACCTATGAGCGCGCGCGAACCGGAAACGGGCCGTCCGCTGACCGGCCGCACGGTGCTGATGTGCTTCGTCGCCTTCTTCGGCGTGGTGTTCACCGCCAATTTCTTCCTCGTGCGGGCGGCGGTGACGACCTTCGGCGGGGTGGAGACGGAAAGCTCCTACAAGGCCGGGCTGGCCTTCAAGGCCGAGAGCGAGGCGGCGGCGGCGCAGGACGCGCGGCACTGGCAGGTCGACGCCCATGTCGCACCGGGCCGGGTGGAGGTCGCCGCCCGCGATGCCGCCGGCCGGCCGCTCGCCGATGTGGAGCTGGCGGCGACGCTGCGCCACCCGACCGACCGCCGCTTCGACGTGACGCTCGATCCCGTCGCGGTCGCCGCCGGCACATGGCGGGCGAGCGACGACATCACCGCCGGCCAGTGGGAGCTGGTGATCGAGCTTTCCCGCGCCGGCGAGCGGCTGTTCCGCTCGACCAATCGCGTCGTCATCCGCTAGGCCGGAGGCACCCCATGGGCGCGCAGGCTCTTCCCCTTTCCGCCGCAGACAACGCCCCGCCCGCCGCCCCGGCGGCCCAGGATTATTCGCTGTTCCTGCGTCGCGACCCGGCGGGGCAGGCGGAGATGGCCTTCGCCGTCGAGGGCATCGACTGCGCCGCCTGCATCGACGAGATCGAGGATGGCTGCGAGGTGCTGCTCGGGGTCGCGCGGGCGCGGCTGAACTACACCACCCACCGCCTCACCGTGGGCTGGGAAGCGAAGGCCGAGCCGGCCCCGGCACGGGTGCTGGAGGCGCTGGCGAAGGCCGGCTACCGCGCCTATCCCTTCGAGGCCGACCGGCTGGAGGAAATCGACAGCGCCACCTCGCGCCATCTGCTGCGCTGCCTCGGCGTCGCCGGCTTCGCGGCGATGAACATCATGCTGCTCTCGGTCTCGGTGTGGTCGGGCAACGTCACCGACATCACCCCCGAGACGCGCGACTTCTTCCACTGGCTCTCCGCGCTGATCGCGCTGCCCGCCGCCGCCTATGCCGGCCAGCCCTTCTTCCAGAGCGCGATCCGGGCCTTGAGGGCGCGCTCGCTGAACATGGAC
>JAEYTJ010000287.1 GCA_023434095.1 Pseudomonadota bacterium
GCCGCGACATGGATATTTGCCGGGCTGGCATAGATCTCGCGCGGCGTGCCGATCTGCACCAGCCGGCCTTCGGCGAGGATGCCGATGCGGTCCGCCATGGTCATGGCCTCGATCTGGTCGTGGGTGACGTAGAGCAGCGTCGCGCCGAGCTCCTTCTGGATGCGCTTCAGTTCCAGTCGCAGCTCGCCGCGCAGCTTGGCGTCGAGCGAGGAGAGCGGCTCGTCCATCAGATAGATGGAGGGCCGGCGCACCAGCGCCCGGCCGATCGCCACGCGTTGCATCTCGCCGCCGGAGAGGCGGGTGGAGCGGTTTTCCAGCTTGTGGTCGATGCGCACCATCTTCGCCACCTCGCGCACCCGCGCGTCGATAGTGGCGCCGTCCAGCCGCCGCGCCGGGGAGCGCAGGGGAAAGGCCAGGTTCTCGTATACGGTGAGGTGCGGGTAGAGCGAATATTGCTGGAAGACGAAGGCGACGTCGCGGCTTGCCGGCGCGAGGCCCGCCATCGGCCGGCCGCCGATGCTGACCGTGCCGGCGTCCGGCGTCTCGATGCCGGCGATCAGCCGCAGCGTCGTGGTCTTTCCCGCGCCGGTGGGCCCGAGGAGAACCACGAACTCCCCATCGGCGATGGCGAGGTCGATACCGTCGACCGCGCGTTTGGCGCCCCCCTTGCCGAAGCTCTTGGTAATGCCTTTGAGCGTCACGTCAGCCATGGCGGGCCTCCCGGCGCAACGCGCCCTCGTGGAGAACGGACGGGACCACCCGTCCGGAACCGGCATCGAACAGCGACAGCCGCTCGCTCTTGAAGGTGAGGCCCACCGGCTCGCCGATGCGATAGCTCTTCCCGGCCGGGAGCCGCGCCCGCACCAGTCCACCGTCGGTTTCCACCGTCACGATCTGGTTGGTGCCGAGATATTCGCTGCCATAGACGGCCCCGCGCAGCGGCGAGGCGTCGGAGAAGCGCACATGCTCGGGCCGCACGCCCAGCGCCAGTGCACCGGGAGCGACATCGGCACGCAGCTCCGGCATGGCCACCTCGGCCGCGCCGATGCGCGCCATGCGCGCACCCCGGGGCAGGCCACCGGTGAAGCGGATGAAGTTCATCGGCGGCGAGCCGATGAAATCGGCCACATACATGGAGGCGGGCCGGTCGTAGATTTCCTGTGGCGTGCCGAACTGCTCGATGATGCCGTGATTCATCACCGCGATCTTGTCGGCCATCGCCATGGCCTCAATCTGGTCATGGGTGACGTAGACGGTGGTGGCGTGGATGCGGTTGTGCAGTTCGCGCAGCTCACGGACCATCACCTCGCGGAACTCCGCGTCGAGCGTGCCGAGCGGCTCGTCCATGAGGAAGCACATGGGCCGCCGCACGATGGCCCGGCCGAGCGCCACACGCTGGCGGTCACCGCCGGCGAGCCCGGAAACGGGGCGGTCGAGAATATGGTCGATCTGCAGCAGGCGGGCCGTCTCCTCCACGCGTACCTTGATCTCCGCCTTCGGTACGCCCTGCGCGAGGAGCGGGAAGCCGATGTTCTTGCGCACGTTCATGTGCGGATAGAGCGCGAAGAGCTGGAACACGAAGGCGATGTCGCGTTCGCTGGCGCGCTTGTAGGTCACGTCCTCGCCGGCGAGGCGGATAGCCCCGCCCGTAGGCAGTTCCAGCCCGGCAATCATGCGCAGTGTCGTCGTCTTGCCGCAGCCAGAGGGGCCGAGCAAAGCGAGGAACTCGCCGTTCTCGACGGTGAAGGTTGAATCCTGCACGGCGACGAACTCGCCGAAGGCCTTGCGCAGGTTCTCGACCCTGATCTCGGCCATGCGCCTACTCCGGGAACTTGGACACGATCATGAACATGAACGTGCCGGCGAGAAGGGTAACGAGCGAATAGGTGTAGAGCACCAGCAGGAAGGGCTGGAACAGCATGAGGAAGCCGAGCGCGATGAGGGCGACGGCCACCGCCTCCATCGGCCCGCGCCGCAGGAAGAACGGGCGGCGGCGGGGCGCTGAAGCCGTGCCGCGCGTGGCGGGGCTGTACGGAGTGAGAACGGGGTCGCTCATTTGCGCACCGCCCCGAAGGTGATGCCGCGCAGCAGCTGCTTGCGCAGGAGGATGGTGAAGACGAGGATCGGTACCAGGAAGATCGTCGTACCCGCCGCCACCGCCGGCCAGTCCTGCCCACCCTCGCCGATGATGGTGGGGATGAAGGGGGGCGCGGTCTGCGCGCTGCCGGAGGTGAGCAGCGAGGCGAAGGCGTATTCGTTCCAGGCGAAGATCAGACAGAAGATAGCTGTGGCGGCGATGCCAGTGGTCGCTTGCGGTAGCACCACCTTGCGGAACGCCTGCAGTCGGGAATAGCCGTCGATCATCGCCGCCTCCTCATATTCGCGCGGAATCTCGTCGATGAAGCCCTTGAGCAGCCATACGGCGAGCGAGACGTTGACCGCCGTGTAGAGCAGCATCATGCCGAGCGCGGTGTCGGAGAGGCCGAGCTGCCGATACATGAGGTAGATTGGGATGGCGACGGCGATGGGCGGCATCATCCGGGTGGAGAGGATGAAGAACAGCAGATCATCCGCCAGCGGCACCTTGAAGCGCGAGAAGCCATAGGCCGCCAAGGTGCCGAGCCCGACGGCGAGGAAGGTCGAGCCGAAGGCGATGATCAGCGAGTTGGTAAAGCGCGGAAGGAAGTTCGAGGGGCCCGCGATCACCATGTTGCGCTGGCGGGTAACGGCGTCGCATACGCCTTCGGGCGGCGGCAGCGACGCGATGTATTCGGGCGTCTGCCGCGTGCGGGTGGTGAAGAGGTTGCAGTAGCCCTCCAGCGAGGGGGTGAAGAGAATCTTCGGGGGATACGAAATCGAATCCGGCGGCGACTTGATCGATGTGAGGAAGATCCACACCAGCGGAATCATGGTGATCACCGCGTAGAGGATCACCAGCGTCGCGGCGACACGCTTGGAGCGCGAGCTCGGTTCGACGACCGAATGGGCTGTGTTGGCCGAGCTCATCGCTGCTTCACCCTGTTGAGCGCCTTGACGTAAATGTTGGCGAGGCCGAATACCGCGACAAAGAGCACGATGGCGAAGGCCGAGGAGCGCCCCGTCGCCCACGCCTCGAAGGCGTCGCGCTTCAGCGCGATGGAGGCGACCTCGGTGGTCGAGCCCGGCCCGCCGCCGGTGAGCAGGTTCACCATGTCGAACATCTTGAAGTTCTCGATGCCGCGGAACAGCACCGCCAGCATGATGAAGGGCAGCGCCATCGGCACGGTGATCGACCAGAACTGCCGCCAGTTGGAAGCGCGGTCGACCTCGGCCGCCTCGTAGATGTAGTCGGGGATGGAGCGCAGCCCGGCGAGGCAGATCAGCATCACATAGGGCGTCCACATCCAGGTATCGACGATGATGATCGCCCATGGCGCCAGTTGCACGCTGCCGAGCATCTGGATCTCGGACGTCGGGATGCCGGTAAGGAACGAGACGGCATAGGCGAACAGGCCGATCTGCGGCTCATAGAGGAACCGCCAGAAATTGCCGACCACGGCGGGTGACAGCATCATCGGGATGAGGATGAGCGTCGTCCAGAAAGCGTGGCCGCGGAACTTGCGGTCGATGAGATAGGCCAGCGCGAAGCCGATGACGGTCTGCAGCAGGATGGTCCAGAACACGAAATGCGCCGTGGTCTGCATCGAGGCCCAGATGTCCGGATCGTTCAGCACCCGCGAATAGTTGCCGAAGCCGACATTCTTCACCTCGGCATTAGGCCGGTTGGCGCGGTAATTGGTGAAGGACAGGTAGATCGCCCAGAACAGCGGGAAGATGTTGATCGCCAGCAGCAGCAGGATCGTGGGAGCGATGAACAGCCAGGCGATGGCCTTGTCTGAAAGCGCCCGCATCCGCCGCGCCAGAGGCTCCGGCGTCGCGCGCACCGCCGCCTCGGCGGCCTTGTCGGCATAGGTGTGAGGGGATGTTGTCACGCGCGCACTCGCTGGCGTCGTCGGAAAAAGGGGCGACCCGGTCGGGTCTCGGGAGGGACCGGGTCGCCATCGGGAGGAAGCGGTCCCGACGATCGGGAGCGCACGGAAACCATTGGCGGCCCGGGCCTGCATCCTTCGAGGCCCGACATTACCGGGCACCTCGGGATGACGAGGCAGCGGGGAACAACGGTCGTCATGCTGAGGACCGGGGTGGGCACGCGCCGCGTCTCGAAGCACGCAGCCCTTTACAGCTCCCCGCAGGCAGGGCCTCAGATCTTGCCGTCTTCCTTGAAGATCTCGGTCCAGTCCTTCTCGAGCCCGTCGAGCGCTTCCTTCGCCGTGCCCTTGCCGGCGAC
>JAEYTJ010000294.1 GCA_023434095.1 Pseudomonadota bacterium
AAGAAGCCCACCGATTCCGACCGGTTGCTGATCTCGAAGAAGCGCAGCGCGCTCGCCGGGCCCTGCATCACCTGCAGCACGCCGAGGAACAGGGCGAGCGCGCCGAACGCCACCGCCCATCCGGCGAAGCGCAGGCGCCCCTCCGCATCCAGCAGGGCGACGAGCAGAAACAGCGCCAGCGGCGGAAGCACCGCCGGCAGGGCGGCGAGGCTGGCCGCCGGATCAACGGACGAGCTTCCCGTCCAGGCGCTGTCCAGACCCTGCCCCCCGGCGGCAACGATACGGGCCGAGATGCCCTCCCAGCCGGGAGCGCCGAAGAGCGGAAGAAACTGGGCCAGCGCGATAAGGAGGCCGGTGATCGCCATGGCCGCCCCGCAGGCGAGACCGAAGCTCCACCGCACCGGCTGCGCGCGCGCCGTCAGCCGGTCGATCCACAGCCACGCCGCCAGCGCCAGAAAGGGCAGGCAGAGGAACTGCAGCAGCACGTCGGCGAGGTAGCCCGTGCGCGTGGCCCCGCCGAGCACGATGTTCGCGAACAGCAGAAGGACCGACGCGAGATACGCCGCCCCACCCTCGCCATGTGGCTTCAGAAACAGGGCCAAGTGCCTCTTTCACGCACCGCGGATCACGGGCTGACCGGGAAGATGATCCGAGTGTCGCTTCCATTGTCCGACAGCGCAATCGCCGCGGCGATACCGCCACCCACCGCGACGGTGCCCACGACCAGCCCGGTCGAGGCGTCGATCGCCAGGCCGCAGCCCGGCACGCGGAGCGTTTCGGTGGTGGAGGAAGGCACTGTCAGGGTGCGCTCATTGCCGAAATCGACCACGGCGCGGCCGGGCCCCTGAACCGCAACCTTGTCGCCGCCCTTGAGCGAGGCGCCGACGGCGGCGCTGGCAAAGCCCTGCCCCCGATCGACCAGCACCGTGCCGACGGCCTCGGCGAGTGTACCCGTCGTCTGGCACGCATCCGCCGCCGCCGAACCGATCAGGCCGAGCGAGACGAAACCCGCAACCGCCGTGCACGCCACAAAACGCTTCATTTCGTCCCCCCGACCGGATGCACGTAACACTGGCACCCAAACCTTACAGAATGTTACTGAGTTTACACGTCGGAATCAAAACCACACATTCGGGCCCAGGCTCTTGGCCGTAGTTTTCCCGTCTCTCGTAATGCCTATCCCGCCTCTCGCGACAAGGAATGCGGAAATATCCTTAACGCTTTCTCCCGGACATCCAAGCTTCGCGACGCCTGGCGCGCGCCCGGCAGGGACGCGCCTTGGGCGCCGGATGTCCCGTCGCACCCCGGCGGAGGGCTGCCACCCTCCGTTGCATGAAAGGGTGCCGCGCCTTATGTGCCATTACGCAACGGAATGGCGGCGGCGGACGCGGCGGGAACGATTGATCGCCCGCAACGACGGCGCGGCCCGCACGCGCTTCAGTTTCACCCGATGATCGATCTGCACAACCATATCCTGCCCGGTATCGACGACGGCGCCGCGGACCTTTCCGTCGCCCTCGACATGGCGCGGATGCATGTCGCGCAGGGGGTGGAGATCGTCGCCTGCACCCCGCATATCCTGCCCGGCGTCTATCACAACGAAGGTCCGGCCATTCGCCGGGCGGTCGACGCCCTGCAGCGGGTGCTGGACGAAGCGGGGGTGCCGCTCATCCTCATCCCCGGGGCCGACAACCACATCGTGCCCGATTTCGCCGGCGAACTGCGCCGTGGGCGGCTGCTGACGCTGGGCGATACGCGCTACGCGCTGGTCGAGCCCCCGCACAACGTCGCCCCCGCCCGGCTCGACGACTTGGTGTTTACCATTCTTTTGGCGAATTATGTGCCTATCGTGACCCACCCGGAACGGTTGAAGTGGATCGAGGAGAAATACGACCTCATCGAACGCATGACCGCCCGGGGTGTTTGGATGCAGATTACCTCGGGATCTCTGACCGGTCGCTTCGGGCGCAGGCCGAAGTACTGGGCGGAGAAGATGATCAGCGAGGGCAAGGCGCATATCCTCGCCAGCGACGCCCATGATACGGTGAAGCGACCGCCGGATCTGGCCGAGGGCCGCCGGGCGGCGGAGCGCCTTGTGGGAGTGGCGGAGGCCGTGCGCATGACGGTCCAGTGTCCGCGCGATATCGTTTTGGACAGGGCGCCGGCAGAGTGCGCGTCGACAGGGGTGGCAGGGTTCGATGAAGCTGGGCGGAACGAGAGCGACGATTTCCGCACGCATCGCGACGGTAGCGGCGGCGGCAATCTTCTTGGCCGGCTGCGTCGCTTCTTCCGGCGATAGCCCTTCCCCCTCCGCCTCGGCGGCAAGCTATGTGAGCGCGGGCGAGCAGGCGCCGTCCTCCGCCCGCACGGCGGCGGTCGCGCCCGCGGCGGCGGCGCGCCCTGCCGGCCCGGCGAGCGCCGGCGCGGTGGCGGTCAGCCCCCAGGCGGCGAGCCTGCCGGCCGGTGAAGCCGCCGCGGTGAACGCCGTGACGGCGACGAGCACGCCGGGCTCCGACGGCTATCGGGTCGGCCCGCTCGACGTCCTCAACGTGACGGTGTTCAAGGTCGATGACCTCACCAAGACGGTGCAGGTGTCCGAGAGCGGCAGGTTCACCTTCCCGCTGGTCGGCGACATCCAGGCCTCCGGCCGGACGGTGAGCGAGATCGAGAAGGACCTCGCCGACAAGCTGGGCGGCAATTATCTGCGCAACCCGCAGGTGACCGTGCTGGTGAAGGAATATAACAGCCATCGCATCACGGTGGACGGCGCCGTCAACAAGGCGGGCGTATTCCCGATGCAGGGGCCGATGTCGCTGCTGCAGTCCATCGCCATGGCCGGCGGCATGCAGGAAGTGGCGGACGGCACGATCCTCGTCTTCCGCCGGATCGACGGCAAGACGGCGGTGGCCAAGTTCAGCGTCGCCGACCTGCGCTCGCAGAAGGTCAGCGACCCGGATCTTCTGGCGGGGGACATCGTGACCATACCCAGTTCCGACCTGAAGATCGGCATGCGCTACATTTTGCAGTCCGTACCGCTTTTCAACGCCTTCATGCTGTTGTAGCCCAACCAGAGCGCGTGGTGACGCAGGCCATGTCAGGAAGCAGAAGCGGATGATGAGCGAGGGGGCGGACAGCGGGCGGCCGGGGGGCGAGCGCAACCTTCCGGTTGTGCAGGAAAGCCGGAACCTGCCGGTCGCACGCGACAGCTACGGTTACGGCTATGGAGCCGCCGCCTACGCGCCCCCGGAAACGCACCACGAATCCGAACTCGCCGCCGCGCTGCATTATGTGATCGGCATCGCCCTCAAATGGCGGATCCTGATCCTCAGCACCGCCGGTGCCTTCGCCGTCGTCGCCCTCGTCTACAGCTTCCTCGCCACGCCGCTCTACACCGCCAATGTCCGCATCCAGATCGACAATGAGGCGAGCAAGATCCTCGACGGCGGCGCGCTGGCGCCGACCGAGCGCGGCGGCGCCGAGTTCCAGAAGACCCAATATGAGCTGCTGAAGAGCCGCGCCATGTCCGAGCGTGTGGTGGCGACGCTCGGCCTCGACCAGAATGCGGAGTTCACCGCCTCCTCGCCGGGCCTGATCGGCAGCATTTTCGGCCTGTTCTCCGGCCCGTCGGAGGAGACCGATCCGGCGGCGGAGCAGGAGCGCAACCACCGCCGCAGCGTCAATCGGGTGAAGGGCGACGTGACGATCCGGCCTGTGGCGGCTTCGCGGCTGGTCGACATCGCCTACACCGACACCTCGCCGACGCGGGCCGCCTCCATCGCCAACGCCTATGCCGACGCCTATATCGCCTCCAATCTCGACAAGCGCTTCGAGGCCAGCTCCTACGCGAAGGTGTTCCTCGAAGACCAGATCAAGCAGCTGAAGCTGCGGCTGGAGGAATCCGAGCGGGCGGTGATCGCCTTTTCGGAACGCGAGAACATGGTCCAGACCAATGACAAGGTCTCGATCGCCGAAAGCAACCTCGCCGCCGCGAATTCCGCGTTGGGCCTGTTGATTTCCACGCGCATCCGCGACGAGGAGAACTGGAAGCAGGTGGATGCGGCCACCGCGATCAACCTGCCGCAGCTGCTGACCAACAACGTGATCGATGGCCTGCGCACCCAGCGCAACGAACTGCGTCGCCAGTACGAACAGGGGCTGGAGACCTTCAAGCCCGGCTACCCCGCCATGGTGGAAATCTCCAACAAGATCGCGGAGATCGACCGCCAGCTCGCCTCCGAAGTCGCGACCATCCGCAGTTCGCTGAAGGCGGCCTATGAATCCTCGGCCAACCAGGAAGCGCAGATGCGCCAGCGGATCGAGGAACTGCGCGGGGAAGTGCTGGACCTGCAGAAGAAGAGCGTGCGCTACGGCATCCTCCAGCGCGAGGTGGACTCCAGCCGCAACCTCTATAACGACCTGCTGCAGCGCTATAAGGAAGTCGACGTCGCCAGCGGCGTCGGCACCAACAACGTCTTCATCGTCGACCGCGCCCTGCCGCCGGGCGGCCCGTCGCACCCGCGCACCATGCTGCTGCTCGCCGGCGGGCTCATGCTCGGCCTGATGGGCGGCTTCGGCGCGGCCTGCCTCATCGAACTGCTCGACGATCGTATCCGTACGCCGGAGGATGCCGAAAAGGCGACAGGGCTGCCGATCCTCGGCATCGTGCCGCGCGCCGAATTCCCCCACGGCATCGTCACGGAACTGAGCGACCCGCGTTCCGCCGTCGCGGAGGCCTACCGGACGCTGGCCACCTCGCTGCAATTCGCCACCGAGACCGGCCTGCCGCGCACGCTGGTCGTCACCAGCGCCGGCGCCGCGGAGGGGAAATCGAGCACCGCCATCGCCCTCGCCCGCCATTACGCCATCACCGGCAAGCGGGTGCTGCTGATCGATGCCGATCTGCGGCGCCCTTCGGTGCACAGCAAGCTCGGCTACGACAATGCGGTGGGTCTCAGCAACTGCCTGACCGGCATGTCGACCCTGCACGACGTGGTGCAGGCGACCGACCTCGACACGCTCGACTTCCTCGCCTCCGGCCCTCTGCCGCCCAACGCGGCGGAAATCCTCGGCGGCACCCATGTCTTTTCGCTGATCTCGGTCGGGCTCGAAATCTACGACCTTATCATCTTCGACAGCCCGCCCATGCTCAGCATCGCCGATGCCCAGCTGCTCGGCGCCGCCGCCCAGGCCACCATCTTCGTCACCGGCTCGGGCGACGGGCGCCGCGCCATCGCCCGCAATGCGCTGCGCCGGCTGCAGATCGCCCGCGCCATCACCATCGGCGTCGTGCTCACCAAGTTCGACACACGCAGCGCCCATTACGGCTACGGCTACGGCTACGGGGCCGGCTATGGCTACGATTATGGCCAGGGCACGGACACCGGCAGCCCCGCCTCCAGCCCGCGCGGGCTCGACAGCGTGAAGGCCCTGCTGCCGAAATTCGGCCGTCGCGACGCCAAGACCGACCATTCCGAAGCGGCCTGACCCATGCCGGAGCCCGACGCGCTCGACGCCGCGCTCGCCTTGTTCAAGGACCCGGTCAAGGCCCGGAGCCTGCCCGGCCGGGCGCTGCCGACCAATGTGGCGGGCGTGCTCGCCATCGCGGTCGGCGAGGAGGAGGCGCTCACGGCTGCCAGCCGCCGCACCGGCTTCACCCGCCAGCCGCTGCAGGAGGCCGCCGGCTTCTTCATCGAGCAGGCGCTGTTCCTGCGCGACGCCGACAGCTACCGCGTGCTGGGCGGCGGGCCGCACTCGACACATGAGGAGCTGCGCCACAACATGGCGCTGCTTATGCGCTGGCTGCATCCGGACCTGCAATCGCTGCGCAGCGGGCCGCTCGACCGGGAGGTGTTCGCCACCCGCGTCTCCCGGGCATGGGAGGACCTGAAGACGCGGGAACGGCGCGACGCCTACGATCTGCGCCACCCCTCGCCACCCCCGCGCACCGCCGCCTCGCGTACGGGATCGGCCGCCGCGGGCCCCCGCCCGAACGG
>JAEYTJ010000299.1 GCA_023434095.1 Pseudomonadota bacterium
GCGACTGCGGCCGCGCTTCTCGCTGGCGATCAGCCCACTTTCCTCCAGCACCTTCAGATGCTGGGCGAAGGAGGGCAGCGCCATCGCGAACGGCGCCGCCAGGGTGCTGACCGAGGCCTCGCCCTCGGCGAGGCGCGAGACCACCGCGCGCCGCGTGGGGTCGCTCAAGGCGTGGAAGGCGAGATCGAGCGGCGTGGAATAGTGAGGCATATGCCTTAGTAATGCGGCGAGGACAGCGCGTCAACGACAAAAAGGCATCTGCCTAACTATTCGCAGCGGGAGCGAACCAACCCCGAGTCGGCCTGCACAGGTGACGCGCGCGCCGCCGGGCGCTACAGAGCGCGCAGGAAATCACCATGCCCCGCTACAAGCTCACCATCGAATATGACGGCACCCCTTTCGTCGGCTGGCAGGTCCAGGCAGCGGGGGTAAGCGTGCAGGGCGTGCTCGCCGAAGCGGTAAGGCGCTTTTCCGGCGAGGAGGTGCCGGTCCACGGCGCCGGCCGCACCGATGCCGGGGTGCATGCCACCGGGCAGGTGGCGCATGTGGAACTCGCCCGCGATTGGCGCCCGGACACGGTGCGCGACGCGATGAACGCGCATCTGCGGCCGCACCCCGTCGCGGTGCTGGCGGCCGAGGAGGTGGCGGAGGATTTTCACGCCCGGTTCTCGGCCACCGGGCGGCGCTATCTCTACCGCATCATCGCCCGCCGGCCGGACCTCGTGCTGGAGCGCGACCGGGCTTGGCGGGTGCTGCGCCCGCTCGACGCGCAGGCGATGGCCTTGGGCGCGGCCCGGCTGATCGGCCGGCACGACTTCACCACCTTCCGCGCCGTCGGCTGCCAGGCGGCCTCGCCGGTGAAGACGCTGGACCGGCTGGAGGTGGAGACGGTGCCGCTGGTCGGGCCGGGGATGGAGATCCGCGTGCACGCGCAGGCGCGCTCCTTCCTGCACCATCAGGTGCGGAGCATGGTCGGCACGCTGGTGAAGCTGGGCGAGGGCGCCTGGACGCCCGACGACGTGACCGCCGCGCTGGAAGCCAAGGACCGCAGGCGCTGCGGCCCGATGGCGCCCTCGGCGGGGCTGTATCTGGCGGAAGTGACGTATTGAGAAGGTTGCCATGGCCGGGCTCGACCCGGCCATCTCCGTCCTTGTCGCGGCGATAGGCGCTGGACGTCATGGATGCCCGGCCCAAGGCCGGGCATGGCGGGGCTCCGGATCAAGGGCTCACGGGAGTGGCCGGCGTGCTTCGAGGCCGGCCTGTGGCCGGCACCTCAGCATGACGAAGTCCTTTGCTCTCGGCCCGCACACCGTCATGCTGAGGTGCGCGCGCCGCGCGCCTCGAAGGATGGTTGCCGGGGCGGGCCCGACGCCTCACCCCCGCGCCAGCGTCTCCAGGAAGCGGATGGCCTCGCCCTTGGCCGGCGTGACCAGCTCGCCCTCCCACAACACGCGGTTGCCGCGGATGAGGGTGCCGACCGGCCAGCCCGTGACCTCCACCCCGTCATAGGGGGTCCAGCCGGCCTTGGAGGCGATCCATTCGTTGCGGATGGTCTCGCGGCGCTTCAGGTCGACGACGGTGAAGTCCGCGTCGTAGCCCACTGCGATGCGGCCCTTGGTGGCGATGTTGAAGATGCGCGCCGGGCCGGCGCTGGAGAGGTCGACGAAGCGCTCCAGCGTCAGGCGGCCGGCATTCACATGGTCGAGCATGGTCGGCACGAAGGTCTGCACCCCGGTCATGCCCGAGGGGCTGGCGGGATAGGGCTTGGCCTTCTCTTCCCGCGTGTGCGGGGCGTGGTCGGAGCCGAGCACGTCGACCACGCCCTCTGACAGGCCGCGCCACAGCGCCGCCTTGTGCCGCGCCTCGCGCACCGGCGGGTTCATCTGCACCATCGTGCCATGGGTGGCGTACCAGGAAGCGTCCATGGTGAGGTGATGCGGCGTCACCTCCACCGTGGCGACATCCTTCTGGCCGCGCAGATACTCGATCTCTTCCTGCGACGTGATGTGCAGCACATGCACGCGCTTGCCCTCGCTGCGGGCGAGGTCGACGAGGCGCGTGGTGGCGGTGAGCGCGGCGATCTCGTCGCGCCACACCGGGTGCGAGGAAGCGTCGCCTTCCACGCGCAGACCCTTGCGCTCCTCGAGGCGCGGCTCGTCCTCGCAATGGAAGGCGGCGCGGCGGCGGATGACCTTGAGGATGGCGCGCACGCCGGGATCGTCCGCCACCAGCAGCGAGCCGGTGGAGGAGCCGATGAACACCTTCACGCCCGGCACGCCCGGCAGCATTTCCAGCTCCGGCAGGTCCTTCACATTGTCATGCGTGCCGCCGACGAAGAAGGCGAAGTCGCAATGCATGCGGTGATGGGCGCGGGACAGCTTGTCTTCCAGCGCCCCGGCGGAAATGGTCAGCGGGTTGGTGTTGGGCATTTCGAACACGCCGGTGACGCCGCCCATGACGGCGGCGCGCGAGCCGGATTCGAGGTCTTCCTTGTGGTCGAGGCCGGGCTCGCGGAAATGCACCTGGGTGTCGATGACGCCGGGCAGCAGATGCAGGCCGGTGTAGTCGACCGTCTCGCCCGCCTGCGCGGCGTCGAACGAGCCGATGCCGGCGATGCGTCCGCCGCGGATGCCGACATCGCGGGCGGCGATGCCGTCCTGGTTCACCACGGTGCCGCCCTTGAGGAGAAGATCGAAGGTCTCAGTCATGCTGTCCCCGCCGGTGATGAGAGGCCGCGCCGCGCCGACGCCGGTTCGCTCTTACGCGAAAGCGCGGCGGAGGTGAACGCCCCCGTGTCCCGGCGTGGCGCGCGGGGTGGGCGGATTCGCGGCGGTGGATGGAGGGTGCGTCCCGGCCCCGCGGGGCCGGAGCGCCCAATTGTGCCGACGGCTTCGAGGCCCCTTGAGGCCCCTTCGCGGAGCCTGTCCCGGATCGACGCCGCGCGCTGCGTGGCCTGCCTGGGAAACGCGAGCTTCGGCGGTCAGGTCAGCGCGAACTGCACCCGCACCGCCGTGCCGCGGCTGGGCTCGACCCGGGTGGCGAGTTCCACCTTGCCGCCGAGCTGGGAGGCGAGGCTCTGGATGATGCGCCAGCCGAGCCCGTCGCTGCGCGCGAGGTCGGCATCCGGCGGCAGGCCGCGCCCGTCATCGGCGATGGTCATCTCATAGCGGCCGGCGCCGCCGGGCAGCACGGTGACGCTGATGAGGCCGGATTCGGCGTCGACGAAGGCGTGCTTGAGCGAATTGGTGACGATCTCCGCCACCAGCATGGAGAGCGTGGTGAGCTGGGCCACGTTGAGCGGCAGGTTCGGGGCGTCCACCGCGCAGCAGATGCCGGGCGTGCCCGAGGCGGTGACGAGGGCGCAGCACAGCTGGCTCAGATACTGGTCGGTCGGCAGGTCGAGCCGCTCGGGGGCGTAGAGCTGGCGGTGGATGCGGGCGATGGTGTCGAGCCGCGAGCGGGCTTCGTCGAGGGCGGTGATGGCCTGGCGCGGATCCTGTCCCACCTTGCGCTTCTGCAGCGAAAGCAGGGCGGCGACGAACTGCATGTTGTTGGCGACCCGGTGCTGCAGCTCCTGGAACATGGTGCGCTGCGTCTCATAAAGACGGGCGGAGGTCTCCTTTTCCTCGCGCAGCCGGTCGGCGGCGCTGAAGGTGAAGTGGATCAGCGTGATGTCGATGGCGGCGATGGCGACGAAGAAGCCGAGCGCCAGCAGCGTCTGGCCGTCGATCTGCATGTCGTTGGCCGGGCCGATGAAGAAGAACCAGGCGGCGAAGGTGGAAAGCGCCGCGCAGGTGATGCCCGGCCGCAGCCCGCAGAAGAAGGTGGAGAGGATCACCGCGGGGAAGAAGGTGAGGAACGGAAACCCCGGCGGCAGCTCGCGATCCACAGCGAAGCGCAGGGCGAGGGCGAGGGCGAACATCGCCACCCCCACCGCATCGGCCAGCCAGGGGTGGCGGCGCAGCGGCTGGGCGGCCCGTACCAGCGACCAGAAGGGCGAGTCGCCGGCCTCGCGCGCGGCCGGTTCGCCCCCGCCGACCATGTTCCCGGTATCCCGCTGACGGGCGGCGCCGTCGTTCATGAGCGGTCGGTCGTCGCGGCGGCGCCGGCCGCCAGAGGCCGGTGCCGGGTGCCGGTCGTGCCCGCAAGAGAAAGGAGCATCCGCGCCCGCGGGCGCGTCATGGAAGTCGCATGCATCGAAAAGGACTCCCTACCGCGCTCCCATTGTGCCGGTGCGCGAGTGTGCCTGTTTGTACCGAACTCGTCACCCCGGTTCTGTCCGCTTGTGAACATTTCTCCCGGCTGCGCGTTGAGGGGGAAACGGGGATCCAACCATGCGTATCAACGACAGTGAGGAGAGCGGCGGCAGCGGCGGCGGGCCGGTCGCCTCGTCCGGCGGCAACAATCTGCTGGGCGCGCTGCGGCCGGCCGATTTCGCCCTTCTGCGCGCCCATCTCAAGCGAATCGACCGTCCCGCCAGCGGTGTTCTGTACGAACCCGGCGACGATGTGCGCCATGTCTATTTTCCCTGCGGGCAGACGCTGGTTTCCTTCATGGTGCTGCTGGAGGACGGAAGGCAGGTGGAGATCACCAGCATCGGCCGCGAGGGCGCGGTGGGCGGCATCGTCAGCCAGGGCCGGCTGCCGGCCTTCGCCCGCGCGGTGGTGCAGATGGAGGGTCCGCTGCTGCGGCTCGACAGCGGCGAGCTGGAGCGGGCCAAGGACATCTCCCCGCCGCTGCGCAACCTCTTCGCCCGCTATGCCGACTGCCTGCTGGCGCAGGTGTTCCAGTCGGTGGCCTGCAACGCCACCCATTCCATCGACCAGCGCACCGCGAAATGGCTGCTCGCCGCCCATGACCGCACCGGCGACGACACGCTGCGCCTCACCCAGGAACAGCTCGCCGCCATGCTGGCGGTGGGCCGGCCCTATATCAGCCGGGTGCTGGGAGAGATGAAGGCGGCGGGGGCGATCGAGCCGCGCCGCGGGCGCATCCGCATTACCGACACCGAGCGGCTGCGCGGCCTGTGCTGCGGCTGCCACCAGGCGGTGCGGCGGCATTTCGACGACGTGCTGAGCGGGGTCTATCCCCGCGCCAACGAGGTCGCCGGCCACGGCATGGTCATCACCAACGGCCCTTCCTTCCGGCCGTGAGCGGGGGGACGGGCGGTTCCTGCAGCGCTGCCCTGCCGGGGCGGGCCTTGTGCGCGGGGCCGGCCCATGGCATGCGCGCCTCCATGGAAAACACCCCCCCGCCCCTCGCCCCCTCCTTCGCCACGCTGGCCCCCCGCTACGACCTCGTCCTCTGCGACGTCTGGGGCGTGCTGCACAATGGCGTCGCCGGCTCGCAGCCGGCCGCCGAGGCGCTCCAGCGCGCCCGCGCCGGCGGAGCCACGGTGATCCTCGTCTCCAATGCCCCGCGCGAGCCGGAGGGCGTCGCCCGCATCCTCGACGGCTTCTGCATTCCGCGCACCGCCTATGACGCCATCGTCACCTCCGGCATGGTCACGAGCGCGCTGCTGGCGGAGCGGCCGGGGGTGAAGATGTGGCATCTCGGCCCGGAGCGCGACCTCGGCATCTACAAGGGGCTCGACCTCACCCTCGCCTCCTTCGAGGAGGCGGAGCTGATCGTCTGCACCGGGCTGTTCGACGACACGGTGGAGACGCCGGACGACTATGCCGACACGCTGGCGGCGGCGCGTGCGCGCAACCTGCCCTTCATCTGCGCCAACCCCGATATCGTGGTGGAGCGCGGCGGCGACCTGATCTGGTGCGCCGGCGCCATCGCCGAGGCCTATGCGGAGCTCGGCGGCGAGGTAGTGTTCTGCGGCAAGCCGCACCGCCCGATCTACGAGACCGCCTTCGCCACCGCCGCGCGCCTGCGCGGGGCGCCGGTGGAGAAGGCGCGCACCATCGCCATCGGCGACGCGCTGCGTACGGACCTCGCGGGGGCGCTCGGCTTCGGCATCGACTGCCTGTTCGTCGCCGCCGGCATCCATGCCGGCGAACTCGGCCTCGAACATGGCGCGCAGGTCGATCCCCGCGCGCTCGCCCGCCTGCTTGCCGACGGGCCGGGCCTGCCGGCGGCGGTCACCACCCGCCTCGCCTGGTAGGCCTCCCCGATTGACGGCGGCGCGGGACGAGGCCACTTAAGCAGGCGCCTTCCTCGACGCCCTCAAGGCGCCCCTCCCGTTGCGTTGCGCTGACATGACCCACGCCGCCGCTTCCCCGCACCCCTTCCTCGTGCTGCGCGAGGGCGACGTGCTGCCGCCCGCCCTTGAACGCCCGGTGGTCGCCATCGGCAATTTCGACGGCGTGCATCGCGGCCACCGGGCGGTGATCGGCACCGCCATCGACCAGGCGCGCTCGCTCGGACGCCCGGCGCTGGCGGTGACCTTCGAGCCGCACCCGCGCGCCTTCTTCCGCCCGGCCGAGCCGATCTTCCGCCTGACGCCCGAACCGATGAAGCTCAAGCGCCTGAGCGAGACCGGGCTCGACGGGGCCGCGGTGCTGGCCTTCGACGCCGCGATGGCGGGACGCGACGCCGAGGATTTCGTCGCTGCGATCCTGGTCGGGCGGCTCGGCGTCTCGATGGTGGTGGCGGGCTATGATTTCCATTTCGGCAAGGGGCGGGGCGGCTCGCCGCTGTTCCTGCGCGAGGCCGGCAAGCGCCATGGCTTCGGGGTCGAGATCGTGCCGCCGCTGCTCGACGAGGGCGCGCAGATCTCGTCCAGCGTCATCCGCGCCGCGCTGGCGCAGGGCCGCGTCGAGCAGGCCGCCCATATGCTGGGCGCGCCCTTCGCGGTCGAGGCCGACGTGGTGCACGGCGACAAGCGCGGCCGCGAACTCGGCTACCCCACCGCCAATATGCGGCTCGACCCGGCGGTGACGCTGGCGCACGGCATCTACGCGGTGACGGTGGAGATCGAGGGCGTGCGGCACAAGGGCGTGGCGAGCTTCGGCCGCCGCCCGACCTTCGACGACGGCGCCCCGCGGCTGGAGACCTTCGTCTTCGACTTTTCCCGCGACCTCTATGGCCGCACGCTCACCGTCGCCTTCCACGCCTGGCTGCGGCCGGAACTGAAGTTCGAGGGCATCGACGCGCTGATCGCGCAGATGGACATCGACAGCGCCCGGGCGCGGGCGGCGCTGGGGTAGGCTCACCCCGCTTTGGCATCCTTGAAGGCTCGCTGCGCGCGCACCTCAGGATGACGGCGTTCGTTCGAGACGACCGCCTGCTTTCGGTTGCTCCGATTAGCAGGAACGTCATCCTGAGCGCCCGGCAAGGCCGGGCCTCGACGGATGCTCGCAACGTGCGACCGTCCCGCGACCCCTTCCCTCCCGGTCCTCTCCCTTGCACGCGCCTGCCGCTGCGCTTAAACCGGGCGCGAAGGCTTAAGGAGCGCGTCATGACGAGCCGCAACAGCGATGGTCGCAACGGGAACGAGCCCGCCGGGGAACCGGCCGGCGAGGGTGCGGCGCACGACTATTCCGCGACGCTGTTCCTGCCGCAGACCGAGTTTCCCATGCGCGCCGGCCTGCCGCAGCGCGAGCCGGAACTGCTGGCGCGCTGGGAGCGGATCGACCTCTACGGCCAGCAGCGCAAGGCGGGCGAAGGCAAGCCGCGCTTCGTGCTGCATGACGGCCCGCCCTACGCCAATGGCAACATCCATATCGGCCACGCGCTCAACAAGATCCTGAAGGACGTGGTGGTGCGCTCTCAGGGCGCGCTCGGCCACGATTCCAATTATGTGCCGGGCTGGGACTGCCACGGCCTGCCGATCGAGTGGAAGATCGAGGAACAGTACCGCGCCCGGGGCAAGAACAAGGACGAGGTGCCGGTCGTCGAGTTCCGCCAGGAATGCCGCGCCTTCGCCGAGGGCTGGATCGACGTGCAGCGCGCCGAGTTCAAGCGGCTGGGCGTCGAGGGCGACTGGTCGCATCCCTATGTGACCATGAGCTATGATGCGGAAGCGCAGATCGCCCGCGAGATCATGAAATTCGCCGGCAATGGGCTGCTCTATCGCGGCTCCAAGCCGGTCATGTGGTCGGTGGTGGAGCGCACGGCGCTGGCCGAGGCGGAGGTCGAGTACCACGACCACCAGTCGACCACGATCTTCGTCAAATTCCCGGTCACCGGCTATCGCAAGAGCGCCGCCACCGCCGGCGGCCTGCCCAAGGGGCTGGAACCGCCGGAGGATGCCGCCGACATCCACCTGTTCCCCTCCTATGAGGGCGCCAGCGTGGTGATCTGGACCACCACGCCCTGGACCATCCCCGGCAACCGCGCCATCGCCTTCTCGCCGAACGTGACCTACGCGGTCTACGAGGTGACCGAGGCGCCGCACGACAACTGGGCCAAGGTGGGCGAGCATTTCATCCTCGCCGACAAGCTGGCGGAAGAGGTGTTCAAGGCCGCGCGCGTCACGGCCTACGAGCGCCATAAAGAGGTCGACCCGACGCATCTCGTCTGCGCCCATCCGCTCAACGGCAATGAGGGCGTCAACGGCTATTTCGATTTCTGCGTCCCCGTCGTGCCCGGCGACTTCGTCACCGACGACACCGGCACCGGCTTCGTCCACATCGCCCCCGGCCACGGCGCCGACGACTTCAATCTCTATATGTCGTCCCATCTCGGCGAGGTGCCGCACACGGGCGGCCCCGACGGGCGCTATTACGACCATGTGCCGCTGTTCGCCGGCGCCCGCGTCATGGACGACAAGGGCAAGGACGGCGACGCCAATGACGCTGTCATCAAGGCGCTGTCGGCCGCCGGCAAGCTGCTGGCGCGCGGAAGGCTGAAGCACCAGTACCCGCACAGCTGGCGCTCCAAGGCGCCGATCATCTTCCGCAACACGCCGCAATGGTTCATCGCGATGGACAAGGACATCGCGGCGGCGGACGGCTCCAGCGCCGGCGGCGACACGCTGCGGGCGCGCGCGCTCGGCGGCATCCAGGAGGTGCAGTGGGTGCCGGCCTCCGGCCAGAACCGCATCACCGGCATGATCGAGAACCGCCCGGACTGGGTGGTGTCGCGCCAGCGCGCCTGGGGCGTGCCGATCGCCGTCTTCGTCAAGGACAAGGGCGACGGCACGGTCGAGATCCTGCGCGACGCCCGGGTGAATGCCCGCATCGCCGAAGCCTTCGCCACCGATGGGGCGGACGCCTGGTACAAGGAAGGCGCCGCCCAGCGCTTCCTCGGCAGCGATTACAGCTCCAACGAATGGAGCAAGGTCGACGACATTCTCGACGTGTGGTTCGACAGTGGCTCCACCCACGCCTTCACGCTGGAAGTGCGCGAGGACCTAAAGGTCGACCGCGCCTTCACCGGCGGGCCGGACCGGGTGATGTATCTCGAAGGCTCGGACCAGCACCGCGGCTGGTTCCATTCCTCGCTGCTGGAGAGCTGCGGCACGCGCGGGCGCCCGCCCTATGACGTGGTGCTGACCCATGGCTTCGTGCTCGACGAGCAGGGCCGCAAGATGTCGAAGTCGGTCGGCAACGTCGTCGCCCCGCAGGAGGTCATCAAGTCCTCCGGCGCCGATATCCTGCGCCTGTGGGTGTGCGCCTCCGACTATTCCGACGACCTGCGCATCGGCCCGGAAATTCTCAAGACCACGGTCGAGACCTACCGCAAACTGCGCAACACGCTGCGCTGGCTGCTGGGCTCGCTGCACCATTACCGCGAGGCCGAGCGCGTCGCCTTCGCCGACATGCCGGCGCTGGAAAAGATGGTGCTGCACCGGCTCGCCGAACTCGACGGTACGGTGCGCGAGGCCTATGCGGCGTTCGACTTCAAGCGGGTGAACGCGGCGCTGACCGCCTTCATGACCAGCGAGCTTTCCGCCTTCTACTTCGACGTGCGCAAAGATGCGCTCTATTGCGACCCGCTCTCCTCGGTGACGCGGCGGGCCTGCCTGACCGTGCTCGACGAGGTGTTCAACCGGCTCGTGGTCTGGCTGGCGCCGATCCTGCCCTTCACGGCGGAGGAGACCTGGCTGGCGCGCTTCCCCTCCGAGACGGGTTCCGTGCATCTGCAGACCTTCCCCGAGACGCCCGCCAAGTGGCGCGACGCGGCGCTGGCCGACGAATGGCGCAAGATCCGGCTGGTGCGGCGCGTCGTCCTCGGCGCGCTGGAAGTGGAGCGCGCGGCCAAGCGCATCGGCTCCAGCCTGGAGGCGGCGCCGGTCATCCACGTGTCCGACCCCGCCCTGTTCGCGGCGGTGAGCGCGGTGGACCTCGCGGAAGTGTGCATCACCTCCGACGCGCATCTCATGCCCGACGAAGGCCCCGCGGGCGCCTTCCGCCTGCCCGACGTGCCGGGCGTCGCCGTGGTGCCGAACCGGGCGCTGGGGCATAAATGCGCCCGTTCCTGGAAGATCTCGCCGCTGGTGGGGACCGATCCGGACTATCCCGACGTGACCCCGCGCGACGCGCAGGCGCTGCGCGAGCTGGCCCATGCCCGCCGGGCGGCGGAGTGAGCACGCGCGTGTCGCTCCGCCTCGCCGGCCCGTATACTCTCTATGGCAGCCTGTTCGCGCTCGCCGCGCTGGCGATCGACCAGGGCTCCAAGCTCGCCGTGCTGCATGGGGTCGATTTCGGTCCTGACGGCATCGTGAAGGTCACGCCCTTCGTCGACATCGTCTGGGCGTGGAACACTGGCATCAGCTACGGCCTGTTCTCGCTGGGCGCCGAGGGCTGGTGGGTTCTGGGCGGGGTGAAAGTGGCGGCGGCGCTGCTGTTCTGGCTGTGGCTGGCGCGCACCGACAACCGTCCGGAGGCGGCCGCGCTGGGGCTGCTGATCGGCGGCGCGCTCGGCAACGCCATCGACCGCGCGGCCTATGGCGCGGTGTTCGACTTCGTCTCGCTGCACGCTTTCGGCTTCTACTGGTACGTGTTCAACCTCTCGGACGTGGCCATTGTTGCCGGGGTCGGCGTGCTTTTGTATGCTTCCTTTTTCGGGAGCGCCGCAAAATCGCCGCCCTGAAGTGAGATCGGACCTTCCGCACGCTTGAGCGGTCGCGGGGACGGGCTTTCTCCCCACGGACCGGCAGGAGACGACCGGATGACGACACGAGTTCATGCCACCCACGCCGCGCTTGTCGCCGGCGTCCTGACATGCGCCGCCGCGCTCGGCATCGCGCCGGCCCTTGCCGACGATCCGCCGGAGATGAACCTCACCGGCCAGCTGCTCACCGGCCTCGGCCTGGTGCCGCCGCCTCCGCCCGATATCGACTATCGCGAGCGGGCCCCGCTGGTGGTGCCGCCGACCGGCGACATTCTCCCGCCGCCGCGCGACGCCTCGGCGATTTCCGAGAACCCGGCCTGGCCGAAGGACCATGACGCGGTCGCCCGCCAGGCAGCGGCGAAGACCAACTGGGCCGAATCCTGGGAATCGGTGGCGCGCGACGGCAATACGAGCGGGCGCTCGCTCACACCGGCGGAGCTCGACAAGGGCTACAAGTCGGGCAAGGTGAGCGGCTCCGGCTTCAGGAACCAGAAAGCGAATGACGACAACCGCCTGTCGCTGAACCAGCTCGATTTCTTCGGCTGGGGCAACAAGAAGTCCGCGGAGGAGCAGGGGGTCCCGTTCGAGGGCGAGCCGGACCGTGAATCGCTCGTCCAGCCGCCGCCGGGCTACCAGACCCCCGCGCCGGGCGCGAAATACGGCGTCGTCGCCGACCGTCCGGAAGATAAGGACTGGAAGATGCCCAGCTGGTTCGACCGCACCCAGCAGAACAGGTGACGCCGCGCGCCCTCTCCGGGCGCGCCGCATTTTCCCGGCGCGCGCCTGCGGCGCGGCCGCGGGCCCGCCCGGCACGATGGCGCCCTGCGCGGCCCGGCCCCTCACTTCGCGGTGAAGCCCGCCGCCCGCGCATCGCGCCGCGCCCGCTTCGTCGCTACATTGGCCTGCGATCCCGCCCTGCGCGGCCCGAGCCCGGGCTGTGCGCCCTCCGGCGCCATCCGGGCGGCCGCCGAAACGGATGAAGCTGTGACTGGAAGACTGATGCCCGCTCTCATGCTGCTCGCCGGCGCCGCCGCCGGCCTTGCCACCGTACCCTCGCGCACCGAAGCCGCCGAGGTGGCGGAGTTCACCCTCGGCAACGGCATGCAGGTGGTGGTGGTGCCCGATCATCGCGCCCCGGTCGTCACCCACATGGTGTGGTACCGGGTCGGCTCGGCCGACGAGCAGCCGGGCAAGTCCGGCATCGCGCATTTCCTCGAACATCTCATGTTCAAGGGCACGGACAAGCATCCGGCGGGCGAATTCTCCCAGGTGGTGGCCAAGCTCGGCGGTCAGGAGAACGCTTTCACCTCGCAGGACTACACCGCCTATTTCCAGCGGGTCGCCAAGCAGAACCTCGCCACGGTGATGGGCTTCGAGGCCGACCGCATGACCGGGCTGGTGCTGACCGACGAGGTGGTGCTGCCCGAGCGCGACGTGGTGCTGGAAGAGCGCCGCATGCGCACCGACAACGACCCCGCCTCCCAGCTCTCGGAAGCCGCGCAGGCGGCGATGTTCGTCAACCATCCCTATGGCCACCCGATCATCGGCTGGGAAGACGAGATCAAGCAGTTGAACCGGCAGGACGCGCTCGACTTCTACCGCCGCTTCTACACGCCCAACAACGCGATCCTCGTGGTGGCGGGCGATGTCGAGCCGGACGAGGTGAAGAAGCTGGCCGAGGAGACCTATGGCAAGGTCGCCCCGCGCGCCGAGACGGCGGAGCGCCTCCGCCCGCAGGAGCCGCCGCCGCGCGCCGAGCGCCGGCTGGTTCTGGCGGATGGGCGTGTCGGCCAGCCGAGCCTCTCGCGCAGCTATCTCGTCCCCTCCTATCGCGGCGACCGCGACGAGAGCGTCACGCTCGACGTGCTCGCCCAGGTGCTGGGCGGCGGCTCCACCGGCCGGCTCTACCGTTCGCTGGTCATCGACAAGAGCGTCGCCGCCAATGCCGGCGCCTGGTACCAGTCGACCGCGCTCGACGACACCCGCTTCGGCCTCTCGGTCACGCCGCGCCCCGACGTGACGATGGAGAAGGTCGAGACCGCGCTCGACGAGACCATCGCGGCGCTCGCCACGGACGGGCCGGACGCGGCGGAGCTGGAGCGCGCCAAGACCCGCCTCGTCGCCGAGGCGATCTATGCCCAGGACAACCAGGCGACGCTGGCGCGCATCTACGGTGCCGCGCTCGCCACCGGCTCCACCGCTCAGGACGTGAAGGTCTGGCCGGAGCTGGTGAAGGCCGTCACCGCCGAGCAGGTGCGCGACGCCGCGAGGCGCTGGCTCGTGCCCGCCCGCGCCGTCACCAGCCAGCTGCTGCAGGCCAAGCCCGCCCCCGCCGCCGCCCTGCCCGAGCCGGGCGCGGAACGGGCGAGCCCCGGGGAGGACCGTTCGTGACCGGGCGCGCCGCAGGCCGGCGCTCCCGCCTTTTCCGCCCCCTCCTCTCGCTCGCCGCGGCCACGCTCATGACCATCGCCCTCGTCCCCGCCTCCCCCGCCCAGTCCGAGACCACGCGCATCCAGCGGGTGATCAGCCCGGGCGGCATCGAGGCGTGGCTGGTGCACGACACCACCTTGCCGCTGGTGGCGATGGAGATCGCCTTCCTCGGCGGTGCGGCGCAGGACCCCGCCGAAAAGCCCGGCGTCGCCAGCCTCACCTCCTCGCTGCTCGACGAGGGCGCCGGCGATCTCGATTCCCGCGCCTTCCAGGACCGGCTGGCGGAAAAGGCGATCGAGCTGCGCTTCGACGCCTCGCGCGACAGTGTCGGCGGCTCGCTGCGCACGCTGTCGGAGAATGTCGACGACGCCTTCGCGCTGATGGCGCTGGCGGTGAACGCGCCGCGCTTCGACGACGAGGCGGTGGAGCGCATCCGCCAGGGCCAGCTCGCCCAGCTGCGCCGCCGGCTGAACGACCCGTCCTCGCTGGCGAGTCTGGGCTGGTCGGCCGCCGCCTTCCCCGACCATCCCTATGGCCGGCCGGTGGCCGGCACGCTGGCGAGCGTCCCCACCATCGGCCGCGACGACCTCACGGGCTTCGTCGCCCGCAACCTCGCCCGCGACAACCTCAAGATCGCGGTGGTCGGCGACATCACGCCGGAGAAGCTCGGCCCGGCGCTCGACGCCATGTTCGGCGCCCTGCCGGCCAAGGCGACGCTGACCCCGGTGCCGGATGTGGAGCCGCAGGGCCTCGGCACCGACGTGGTGAAGACGCTGGCCGTGCCGCAGACCTCCATCGTCTTCGGCGGGATCGGGCTCAAGCGCGACGACCCGGACTTCATCCCCGCCTTCGTGCTCAACCACATCTTCGGCGGCTCGGCCTTCTCCTCCCGCCTGTTCAAGGAGGTGCGGGAGAAGCGCGGCCTCGCTTATTCCGTCTACAGCCACCTCGCCCCGCTCGACCACACGGCGCTGATCCTCGGCGGCACCGCGACCAAGAACGACCGCGCCGCCGAGAGCGCGGCGCTGATCCGGGCGGAATATGAGCGCCTGCTGACCGTCGGGCCGAGCGAGGAGGAGCTGGAGGACGCCAAGAGCTATCTCATCGGCTCCTTCGCCCTGCGCTTCGACAGCTCGGCCAAGGTCGCCTCCCAGCTGCTGCAGATACAGATCGACAATCTCGGCATCGACTATATCGACATCCGCAACGAGCTGGTGGCGAAGGTGACGCTCGACGACGTGAAGCGGGTCGCCGCGCGGCTCAACGCCCATCCCGCGCTGCTGTTCAGCCTGGTGGGCGAGCCGGCCGGGCTGGCGGCGACGCCCGCGGCCGGGAATGGCGGCTGAGCCCGCCCCATCGGCGCGGCGGGGGCGAAGCCTGAATTGAAGGCTTGACGGGATCGCCACGGGACAGGTTTCCTGTGCGCGGTGGCCTGCTATAAGAGCGTCCGAGAAAACGGATCCAGGATCACCGGCCGGCCGGCGCTTCGGGGGAAGGCGCCACGGCTCATCCAGCCCGGGACGGCGGGGAGTATGCGTATGGGTATCGGGGACGTGCGAAACCGGCTGTTCGGCCATGCGGAAGGCAAGCGGGTGCGCCGAGGGCGCGCCCCGGCATGGCCTGCGATTCCGGCGCTCGCCCTCCTGCTGGCCGGCTGTGCCGGCGCGGGCATTGGCGGGGGCGACGGCAATGACGGGCCGATGGGCGCGGGCAATGCCGGCGACCAGGGCATTTTCGGCTCGAGCATGCAGACCACCACCGTCGCGCCGACGGCCGCCGGCGGCGGGACCGGAGGCGCGGGAACGGCGGCGGTGACGGCCGGCGCGGCCGACGCCTCCGACTTCACCTGCCCGCCGATCCAGGTGCGCGCCGGTGCGGCGGCCTGGCAGGTGACCGAGCCGTCCGACGGCGGCGTGCGCTATCAGGCGACGCTGGGCCAGTTCTCCCGCGAATGCCGCTTCTCCGCCCCCGACATGACCATGCGCGTCGGCATCCAGGGCCGGGTGCTGCTCGGTCCCAAGGGCGGGCCGGGCAAGCTGACCGTGCCGATCCGCCTCGCCGTGGTGGAGGAAGGCCCGGCGCCGAAATCGGTGTGGACCAAGTTCTATTCGGTGCCGGTGGAAGTCGGTCCCGGCGTCATGCAGGTGGATTTCGGCCTGGTGGCGGACGACGTGACCTTCCCGCGCCCGACGCCCGATCTTTCCGAGCGCTATATCGTCTATGTGGGCTTCGACCCGCAGGGCAAGGAAGAGAAGCCCACGCGCGCCCGCCCGGCGACGCCGCGCGCCCAGCCGCAGGCCCAGCAGC
>JAEYTJ010000060.1 GCA_023434095.1 Pseudomonadota bacterium
GGCCAGCGCCTGCTGGCGATAGGCGGTCATCACCGGCACACGCGAGCCGCCACCCACCGCCGGGTCGCCCAATCGCCGCCGATGCTCGGCCACCAGCCGCGAGCGGCGCCGCGGGTCCTTGCGCGGCATCGGGGCGTCCGGGGCGACGACGATCGTCACCTCCCCATCGGGCAGCACGGCGAGCATGCCGAAGCCGAGGCGGCGGCAGAGATTGCGGAAGCGCGCATCGCTCTCGCGCCCCTTGCCGCGCGCGGAAGCCCGCGCCGCCAGCCACACCTCGTCGCCGGCGCCGGCCCGGTCGACCGCCTGCAGCACCAGCTCCAGATTGAAGCTGAGCTTGAGTTCGCCGATGACCACCAGCGGCGTTTCATCGTCGGAGAGCGCCAGCAGGTCGCAGCCGCCGATCTCCCCCTTCACGGTGAAGCCGCGCTGTTCGAGAAAGCGCTTGATCGGCAGATAGAGCGAGGTTTCCAAGGGCCGTCTCCGCGCCGTGCGTCAGGAACGGCGAGCCGGGCCGGCCGGCCCCGGCGCGCGCCCCTTGGCCGGCTTCTGCGCCAGCCAGATGACATGGCGCGCCCCGCTCTTGCCGTGGGCGCGCACCCGCGCCTCCTCCACCGCGAAGCCGGCCCGGCGCAGGCGCGTGGTGAAGCCGCTGTCTGGGGCCGAGGACCACACCGCCAGCACCCCGCCCGGGCGCAGCGCCGTCCACGCCGCCGCCAGCCCGGCCGGGCCGTAGAGCCCGTCATTGGCCGCCCGCGTCAGCCCGCCCGGCCCGTTGTCGACATCGAGCAGGATGCCGTCATAGGCGGCGCGGGCCTCGCCGATGAGCCGCGCGACATCGCCCTCGGCCAATGTCACGCGCGGATCGTCGAGGCTGTCGTCGAACAGCGGCGCCATCGGCCCGCGCGCCCACTCGATCACCGCCGGCACCAGTTCGGCGACCAGCACCCGCGCCTCGGCCGGCAGCACGGCGAGGGCCGCGCGCAGGGTGAAACCCATGCCGAGCCCGCCGATCAGCAGCGCCAGCCCCGGGCGGGAGCCGAGCCGGTCGCAGACGAGCGTGGCCAGCGCCTGCTCCGAGCCGCTGAGGCGGCTGTTCATCAGCTCGGTGGCCCCGGCCATGATGGAGAACTCGTCGCCCCGCCGCTTGAGGCGCAGCTCGCCGCCATCGGGCACTTGGGCGGTCGCCAGCACGGTCCAGGGAATCATCGGGCATCTCGGTCAGGGGCGTCCCCCTCGGTAGCCCCGTTCGGGGCCGCCGGGCAAGGACGCCCGCACCGGGCGCACCCGCCGGTCAGATCAGCGGCGGGATGCTGGGGTTGATCGGCACCTCGAAGACGGTCGGCCCCTTCGCGGTGAACGCCGCCGCCACCCGTTCCTTCAGAACGGCGAGATCGCTGATCCGCTCGGCGGCACAGCCGAAGCCCTTGGCGAGGCTGACGAGATCGAGGCCGGGAATGTCCAGCCCCGGCACGCCGGGCGTCTCCTCCAGCACGGCGAAGGATTTGAGAATGCCGTATTCGCCGTTGCGCAGCGCGATGACGACCAGCGGCACGCCCTCCCGCGCCGCCGTCCACAGGCCCTGCAGCGAATACTGGAACGAGCCGTCGCCGATGATCAGCATCACCGGGCGCTTGCGGCCCGTGTCGCGCTCGCCCAGCGCGATGCCGACCGAGGCCGGCAGGTTCCAGCCGAGCCCGCCGCTGGCGAAGGTGAAGAAGGTCGCCGGCTCGGTGATCGGCCAGTGCGTGTGGAGGTCGGCGAGGTTGGAGGGCGATTCCTCCACCAGCACGGTGTGCGGCAGCCGCACTTGCGCCAGCGCGGCGAACACCTCGGCGGCGGTCGGCACCTCATCCGTGGTCGCCGGCGCGTCCGATGCTGGATGCGGCGCCATGCGGTGCGGCAGCTTCTCGCGGGCGCGGCCGGCCGCCGCGCGGCCCTTCACCTGCGCCGCCAGCGCCCGGGTCGCCAGCACCGCATCGCCCACCAGGCTCTCGCCCACCGGCGCGCGCGAGGTCTCCGCCGGGTCGTCGCTGACATGCAGCAGGCGCAGGCCCTCGGGCAGGTAGTCGCCGGCGACATAGGGGTAATAGCGGAACACCGGCGCGCCGATGACGATGGCGACATCGTGCCCCTTCAGCCTGGCGCTGAGCGGCCCGATGGCGAAGGGCAGCCCGCCGGCATAAAGCGGGTGGTCCTCCGGGAAGGGGCAGCGCTCGCTGGCCGGCGCGGCGAACACGGTGGCGTCGAGCGCCTCCGCCAGCGCGATGGCGTCCGCCCAGCCCGCTCCCCGGTCGATGGCCGCGCCGAGGATCAGCGCGGGATTGGCGGCGCCGGAGAGAATGTCGGCGAATTCCTTCAGCCGGTCGGGGTCCGGCGCGCTGCGCCGGCTCACCGTGCGCACCACCGCCCGCCCTTCCAGCGGCTTGTCCCAGTCGTCGAGCGGCAGCGAGAGGAACACCGGCCCGGCCGGCGCCTGCGTCGCGGTGGCGTAGGCGCGCATGAAGGCGGCAGGCACGTCTTCCGGCCGCGCCGGCTCGTAGCTCCACTTCACCCAGGGGCGCGGCAGCTGCGTCGCGTCGACATTGGTCAGCCACGGCTCCATCAGCAGCATTTCGCGCGTCTGCTGGCCGGCGGTGACGATGAGCGGCGTCTTGTTGAGGCTGGCGGTGATGAGGTTGCCCATCGCATTGCCCAGCCCGGCCGCGGTGTGGACGTTGACGATGGCCGGCTTGCCGGTCGCCTGCGCATAGCCATCCGCAATGGCGATGGCGGAGGCCTCCTGCAAAGCGAGGTGGTAGGTGAAATCGGCCGGGAAGTCCTTGAGGAAGGTTTCTTCCGTCGAACCGGGATTGCCGAAGAAGGTCGTCAGTCCAAGATCACGCAGAAGATCATACGTGACCGAACGCACGGTCGAACCCGCCATGTTTCCTCACCCCGGCCCCCGCAGGCCGCTCGCAACGCCCCGCGCGATCACCATGTCGCGGCACCGGGCGCCCTAGCTTCCCCATAACGAAAGGGAACTCAACCCTATCGTTGGTGTGCGAGCGAAGAGTCCGCGCTTTCGTCCACGCCCGGCGCCTCCAGCGCGCGGCGGCGCACCTCCTCCGGCGTTACCCCCTGCGCCCGCAGCGCGGCGAGGCTCTGCGAGCCGATGGACTTGGAGAGCTTGCGCCCGTCCCGGTCCCGCAGCAGCGCGTGATGGGTGTAGAGCGGCGCCGGCAGGTCCAGCAGCACCTGCAGCACACGGTGCACCGAGGTCGCCGCCTTCAGGTCGGCCCCGCGCACCACATGGGTCACGCCCTGCAGCGCATCGTCCACCACCACGGCGAGGTGATAGGCGGTCGGCACCTCCTTGCGGGCGAGCACCACGTCGCCCCAGGCGCGGGGATCGGCGGCAAGCGCCTGCGACCCGCCGGCTCCGTCGACCTCCTGCCACGCAAGCGGGCCTGCCTGCGCCTCCGCGCACCCCACCGCCCGCGCCATGTCGAGCCGCAGCGCATAGGGCTCCCCCGCCGCCACGCGCCGGCCGCGCTCGGCCGCGCTCATCGCCTCGCGCGGAAACGG
>JAEYTJ010000070.1 GCA_023434095.1 Pseudomonadota bacterium
GGGCAAGATCCTGCGCGGCACGATGAAGAAGATCGCCGACGCCGAGCCGTGGAACATGCCCGCCACCATCGACGATCCGGCGGTGCTGGACGAGATCGCCGCCGCGCTCGGCGCGCGCGGCCTCGCCAAGGTGACGGCCGCCTGATTCTCAACGACGCATGAAAAAGCCCGGGACGGCGACGCCCCGGGCGGGTCTCGTTCAGGCCGCACGCCGCGAGGCGGGGCTCATTCCTCGTCGTCGGCCTCGCTCTTGCGCGAGCCGCCGAGCTTGGCGAACACGGTCTCCAGGTCGATCGCCTCCTCGCGCGGCTTGCGGCCGGGCACGAAGGGCTCCGGCCCGTCGCCGACCGACAGGTCGACGGGGAGCAGCGTGGTCTCGTCGCCCGCCGGAGCCACCGAGGCGGGGCGGTCCTTGGAGGAGCGCTGCACCTCGATGTCGAGGTCGATCTGCGAGCACAGGCCCAGCGTCACCGGGTCCATCGGCGTCAGATGCGCCGCGTTCCAGTGGGTGCGCTCCTTGATCGACTCGATGGTCGTCTTGGTGGTGCCGACCAGCCGCATGATCTGGCTGTCCTTCAGCTCCGGATGGTTGCGCAGCAGCCAGAGAATGGCGTTCGGGCGATCCTGGCGCTTCGACACCGGGGTGTAGCGCGGGCCGCGGCGACGCTTGGGCTCAGGCAGGCGCACCTTGGATTCGAGCAGCTTCAGCCGGTGATTGGGGTTCTTCTCCGCGCGCTCGATCTCCTCGCGCGCCAGCTGACCGGTGGTGATCGGGTCGCTGCCCTTGATGCCCTGCGCGACCTCGCCATCGGCGATGCCCTTCACCTCGAGCACGTGCAGCTTACAAAAATCCGCGATCTGGTCGAACGTCAGCGCGGTATTCTCGACCAGCCACACGGCGGTGGCCTTCGGCATCAGGGGGGCGTTCGCCATGGGACGCAGCTCCATCCAGTGGGACGCCGGGCGGGCGGTGAAACCGAGCCGGCGTGCAGATTTCGGGTCTTCGGCCACGCAAACTTCTCCCCGCGCCCACCACCCGGAGGGGCGGAGCCTCGGACCGTCTCGCGATGACCGGGATGGCGCGAATATAGGCCTGCGCGCGCCGTCCTGCAAATCCAAAGACGCGCCCCACGGGGTGGCGGTTGCGTCCCCCCGCTGCTAGCGTCCGCGCCCCCCCAACAACAAGGATGACGCGATGAAGCCTGTTCGACTTCTGACCGCCGCCGCCCTCTTCCTCACCTTCACCGCCGGCGCCTTCGCGCAGGAAGCCGAGCGCGAAATGCCCGGCACGGACGACGTGTCCCGCATCAGCGGCGGCACCTACACCGTCGACCCCGACCACACCCAGATCGTCTGGACCGTCGATCACATGGGCATCACGCCGCTGGCCGGCATGTTCGGCGCCTCGGCCGGCACGCTGGTGCTCGACCCCGGCAAGCCGGACGAGGCGAAGCTGGAAGTCACCATCCCGCTGGCGGGGCTGCGCGTCACCTCGGAAGAGTTCGCAACCCATCTGGCCAGCCCCGAACTCTTCGATGCGGCGAAATTCCCAACCGCGACCTTCAAGTCCACGAAGATCGCGGTCGAGGGCAACGACGCCACCATCGAGGGCGAGCTGACGCTGCACGGCGTGACCAGGCCGGTCACCATGGATGTCAGCTTCTTCGGCGCCGGCATCAACCCGATGACCAATGTGGAGAATATCGGCTTCACCGGCACCACCGAGATCAAACGCAGCGATTTCGGCCTGGCCTTCGGCGTGCCGGCCATCTCCGATGAGGTCGCGCTCGACATTGTCGCGGCCTTCATCAAGCAGCCCTGATCGGGCCGCGCTTGACAGCGTGGGCCTCGGCACCCATGACGGTGACGAGGCCCCGCTGGACCCTGCGATGACCGCCGACAAACCTGTTCTCCGCGTCCTACTCTGTGCCCCGCGCGGCTTCTGCGCCGGGGTCGTGCGCGCTATCGATGCGGTGGAACGGGCGCTGGAGATGTACGGCCCGCCGGTCTATGTGCGCCACGAGATTGTGCATAACAAATATGTGGTGGAGGGGCTGAAGGCGAAGGGCGCGGTCTTCGTCGAGGAACTCCACGAGGTGCCGACCGGCACCGCGGCCCCGGTCATCTTTTCCGCCCACGGCGTCGCCCGCTCGGTGCCGGAGGATGCTGCCCGGCGAAACTTCTTCGCCATAGACGCCACCTGCCCGCTGGTGACCAAGGTGCATCGCGAGGCCACCGTCCACTTCAAGCGCGGCCGCGAGGTCGTGCTCATCGGTCATGCCGGTCATCCCGAGGTGATCGGTACGATGGGCCAGCTGCCCGAGGGCGCGGTCTCGCTCGTCGAGACCGCCGAGCAGGCGCGCCGCTTCCAGCCGCGCGACGCCGGCAACCTCGCCTTCACCACTCAGACCACGCTCTCCATCGACGACACCGCCGAGATCGTCGCCATATTGCGCGCGCGCTTCCCCGCGATGGTGGCGCCGCACAAGGAAGACATCTGCTACGCCACCACCAACCGGCAGGAAGCGGTCAAGCGCGTCGCCCCCGAGGTGGACGCGATGATCGTCGTCGGCGCCCCCAACTCCTCCAATTCGCAGCGCCTGCGCGAAGCCGCCGAGCGGGCGGGCTGCCGTCACGCCTCGCTGGTGCAGCGGGCCAGCGAGATCGACTGGGGTATGTTCGGCGCCATCGGCTCGCTCGGCGTCAGCGCCGGCGCCTCCGCCCCGGAAGTGCTGGTGGAGGAAATCCTCGACGCCTTCGCCGCCCGCTACACGCTCACGGTGGAGACGGTGCACAACGCCCACGAGGACGTCTTCTTCCCGCTGCCCCGGCAGCTTCGCTCCGACGCTGCCGAATAGGCTCGACCGACCCCATGGCCGTTTACACCGACGTCTCCCCAGAAGAGCTCGAAGCCTTCCTCGCCACCTATGATCTCGGCCGGCTGCGCGCCTTCAAGGGCATCGCCGAGGGGGTCGAGAACTCCAACTACCTGCTGCAGACCGAAGCCGGCAGCTTCATCCTCACCCTTTACGAGAAGCGGGTGAACCCGGCGGACCTGCCCTTCTTCGTCGGGCTTATGGAGCATCTGGCGACGCGCGGCATCGATTGCCCGCAGCCGGTGCGCAACCGCGAAGGCGTCGCGCTCGGCACGCTGGCCGGGCGGCCGGCGCTGATCGCCACCTTCCTCGTCGGCACCTCGGTGCGCCGCCCCGGCGTCGCCCATTGCGCCGCGCTGGGTGCCGCGCTGGCCCGGTTGCACAAGGCGGGCGCCGACTTCACCGCCTTCCACCGCGCCAACGCGCTTTCGGTGGCCGGGTGGCGTCCGCTCTACGAGCAGGGGGGGGAGCGGGCGGACACCGTGGCGCCGGGCCTTTCCGCGCTCATTGCCGACGAATTGTCCGTGCTGGAGTCCCGCTGGCCGACGGACCTGCCGGGCGGCGTCATCCATGCCGACCTGTTCCCGGACAATGTGTTCTTCACCGATGGACGGCTGTCGGGGCTGATCGACTTCTATTTCGGCTGCAACGACCTGCTGGCCTATGATGTCGCTATCTGCCTCAACGCCTGGTGCTTCGAGCCGGACGGCGCCTTCAACCAGACCAAGGGCCGCGCCTTGCTCGCCGCCTATCAGGCCGAGCGCCCGATGAACGCCGCCGAGATCGCCGCATTGCCGCTGCTGGCCCGCGGGGCGGCGTTGCGCTTCCTGCTCACCCGCCTGGTCGACTGGCTGAACGTGCCGCCCGGCGCACTGGTGCGCCCGCACGATCCGCTGGAATATCTTCGCAAGCTGCGCTTCCACCGCTCGGTCGCGAGCCCGCGCGACTATGGCGTGCTGGAAGGCGAAGCCGCGTGAAGACGGCGCCCGGCACCGCCCGCATCTTCGCCGACGACACGGCCAAGGACGCTTCCAAGGAAGCCCCGAAGGGTATCGTCGCCATCTGGACCGACGGCGCCTGCTCCGGCAATCCCGGCCCCGGCGGCTGGGGCGCGATCCTGCGCTATGCCGGCTCGGAAAAGGAACTCTCCGGCGGCGAATCCCCGACCACCAACAACCGCATGGAGCTGATGGCAGCGATTTCCGCGCTGGAAGCGCTCAAGCGCCCCTGCACGGTCGATCTGCACACCGACAGCGAATATATGCGCAACGGCATCACCAAGTGGATCGCCGGGTGGAAGCGCAATGGCTGGCGCACCGCCGACAAGAAGCCGGTGAAGAATGTCGACCTGTGGGAGCGCCTTGAAGCCGCCATCGCCCGCCACGAGATTCGCTGGCACTGGGTGAAGGGCCACGCCGGCGACGAGATGAACGAGCGCGCGGATGAGCTCGCCCGCGCCGGCATGGCTCCCTACAAGGCCGCGCGGGGCGGCTACTGAACCGGACGGCCCAATGCCATGACGACTGAACGCGAGGCCTCTTCGGGTACGGTGACGGGCGCACCGGCCCGGCTGCTGCGGGCGGAAGGGCTCGCCGTCTTCGCCGCGGCGCTGGCGGCCTATGCGGCGCTCGGGGCCAGCTGGTGGCTGTTCGCCGCGCTGATTCTGGTGCCGGACCTGTCGATGCTCAGCTATCTCGCAGGGCCGCGCCCCGGCGCGTTCGTCTACAACGCCGCGCACACCTATGTGGCCCCGGCCCTGCTCGGCGCCCTCGCCTATGGGTTCAGTGCCCCGCTCGCCGGCGCCATCGCCCTCGTCTGGACCGCCCATATCGGGCTCGACCGGGCGCTCGGCTACGGACTCAAATACACGACCGGTTTCGGCCACACTCACCTCGGCTTTCTCGGCCGAAACTGAGGAAGGACGCGCCGGAACGGCCCGCCTGGATTGACAAGAGGCCCTCGCCTCCGCTATCAGCCGGGCCTCAATTTCTGCTGGCGGATCGGGGCGCGGCCATAGGGCGCCGTCTCATGCGCAGGCGCTGTCGATCCGAAGGTTTAGTGTCATGAAGATCCGTAACTCGCTCAAGTCGCTGCTCGGCCGTCACCGCGACAACCGTCTGGTGCGCCGCAAGGGCCGCGTCTACATCATCAACAAGACCCAGAAGCGCTTCAAGGCCCGCCAGGGCTGAGAAAGGCCTTCGGCTTACGGGATCGGCCGCGTTCACGATTTCGCGGCCGTTTCGCCGACAATATTGCTCAAGGGCGCCGTGACTCCTAACATGGAGACATGCGCGCCCTTTTTGCTGCCCTGATCCTCGCCGCCGCGCCGCTCGGTGCCCTTTCGCCCGGCGCCATGGCCCAGAGCGAACCGCCGCCCAAGGCGACGGAGCGGCCCGATTCCGCCGCCCCGGCCGCAAAGCCCACCGAGCCCGATCGCGCCAAGCGACTCGATGCCCTGTTCGCGGCGCTGAAGGTGGCGCCGGACGAAGAATCGGCCAAGCAGATCGCCGCCCGCATCGACGTGGCGCTCACCCCTTCCGGCAGCGACACCGCCGATCTGCTGATGGCCCGCGCCTCGCAGGCGACACAGGCCAAGCAGTTCGACCTCGCGGTGGAACTGCTGGACGGGCTGCTGCGCATCGAGCCGGATTACCTCGAAGCGTGGAACAAGCGCGCCACCGTCTTCTTCCTGCGGCAGGATTTCTCCAACGCGCTGATCGACCTGCGCCAGGTCGTCGCCCGCGAGCCGCGCCATTACGGCGCCTGGGCGGGCATCGCGATCATCTGCAAGGAGATCGGCGACGACAAGCGGGCGCTGGACGCCGCACGCCGCGCGCTCGCCATCTACCCCCATCTCGACGCGATGGAGGATATGGAGGAGGAACTGGCGATCAAGGTCGAGGGCCGGCCGATCTGAGCGGCGACAGCCTCGCGGTTCATGCCCGCTCGTAATCCACGAAGCTGAAGGCGAATTCGTCCTTCTCGCCCTGGATCGGCCCTTCGCGGCCAGTCTCGCGCCACTGGTCGCGCGCGAAGGCAGGGAAAAGCACGTCGCCCTCCGGGCAGCCATGCACCTCGGTCAGGCGCAGCCGCGTCGCATGGGGAAAGGCCTGCGCGTAGATCTGCGCACCGCCCACCACCGCCATCTCGTCGACGCCCAGCCTCTCGGCCTCCTGCGCCCCGCGCTCCAGCGCCGCACCGAGGGAGGACACCACCAACACGCCCTCGGGCGGCTGGAAGCCGGTGTCGCGGGTGATGACGAGGCTTGTCCGCCCCGGCAGCGGCCGGCCGATGGAATCGAAGGTCCGCCGCCCCATCAAGATCGGCTTGCCCCAGGTGATGGCGCGAAACCGCTTGAGATCGCCGGAAATGTGCCAGGGCAGCGCGTCGCCGCGCCCGATCACGCCGTTCTCCGCCACGGCGGCGACCAGAGTGAGAACGGTCATGCGAGGCTCCCGCGCAGCAGGCCCAAGGCGGTTTCCGCCGCCGCAAGGCCGGTCTGGTGCGCGCCATGGGCGGTGGAATAGGCGTGCGGCGAAGAAGCCTCGCCGGCGAACAGCAGGCGATCTGCCAGCGGATGGCTCAGCGTCTGCGTCAGCCGCGCCCGCACATGGGCGAGCCCCGGCAGCGCGCAGCTATAACCGCCGCCGATCAGCGGATCCGCCACCCAGCCCGTCGTCGCGACACCCGCGACGTGCCTTTCGATCTCCGCCCCGAAGGCGTCCTTCAGTGCGGCAAGGGCGAAGTCGCGCATCGCGCCGGGCCCCGCCTGCACCAGCCCCGCCGCGTTCGCCCCGCCGAGCTGGGCGATGGCCATCGGGTGCCCAAACGGGTTCAGCGTGAAATTGACCGGCTTGCGCGCCGCGTCCCCGATATCGAGCGTGTCGATATAGCTGGTGGGCTCGACGCCGAAGACGTCGCGGTCGAACAGGAAGGCGACCTTTTCCGCCGCCCCCAGCGGCAGGGCCTCGAAGGCTTCGGCAAGGTCGGGCGGCAGCAGCGGCGCGAAGGCGAGCCCGCCGCGCGCGATCACCGAGGTCGGCAACGCGACGATGGCGAGCCGGCCGGTGAGCGTGCCGCGCGAGGTGGCGAGGCTCACGCCCTGCCCGGACCAGTCGACGGTGGAAACCGCGCAGCCGGTGACGAGGGCAAGGTCCGGCGCGTCCCGCGCGGCAAGTGCCTGCACCAGCGCGCCATAGCCGTTCTCCACCGGGTAGTTCTCGCCCGTGTCGGAATAGGCGGCATAGTCGCGCGTGGAGAGCCGCTCCGGCTCGGCGGCGGAGAGCAGGGTCAGCCAGTGCCGGGCGAGCCTCGCCCCCTCGGGCGGCAGGCCGGCCTCGGCGAGCACATCGCTCGCCGCGACGTCCCGCCCCTCTTCGCCCGCCTTGTGGATGGCGGCATAGCTCGCCTGGATCGCCTCCCACATCGCCTCGCGCTCCCCCTCCCCGGCCCAGTGGTCGCCGAGATGGGTGGCCCGCGCCTTGCGGTTGCCGCGCACGAGATAGGCGAGGCCCATTTCGTCCGCCGCCGCCCGCAGCGGATTGACCGACGCCGAATGCAGCCAGTGGCAGCCGCGGTCCCAGGGAAGGCCGAAGGTCGCAGTGTCGGTGAAGGCCCGTCCGCCGATGCGCGCGGCGGCTTCCAGCACCACCACGTCGACGCCCGCCCGCGCCAGCCGTGCGCCCGCCGCGAGCCCGGCCGCGCCGGCGCCGATGACGATCACCTCATGCTGTGCGGCCACGGTCAGGTCCGGCGTTTCAAGGAGAGGCGGGACGACCGCACGGGGCCTGTAGCACCGGCGGTCGTTTCACTTCTTGCGGAACGCATCGAGCCGCACGACCTGCGCCCCGCCCGAGCCGCCGTCCTTCGGCTCCTCGCCCTCGGCCGGCGCCGCGACACCCTTGTCGTCGGCCGCCTTCGACCCGTCCGGCTTGGGCTCGGTCGATTTGGCGCCGGAAGGCTTGGTCTCGGAAGCCTTGCCCGCGGGAGACTTCGTTTCGGAAAGCTTTAGCTCGGACGACTTGGCCGCCGCGACCGGCTTCGGCGCGGTCTTGCCCTCAGCAGCCGGCACCGGCGCAACCATCTTCGGCGCCTCGGCGGGCCGCAAGGGAGTGGGGGGAACCGAGGTCGGGCGCCCCTCGCCGATCGGCGTCGGTGCTGCGGCCACCGGCTCGCCCAGCGCGTCGCCGGCGCCTTCCTCCTCCATCGATTCGAACTGCAGGCCGAATTTGACGGAAGGGTCGAAGAAGCCCTTCAGCGCCGCATAGGGCACGTGCAGGCGCTCGGGGATACCGTTGAAGGAGAGGCCGACCTCGAAGAACTGGTCGGTGACGATCAGGTCCCAGAACTGGTGCTGGAGCACGATGGTCATCTCTTCGGGGTAGCGCTCCTTCAGGCGCGGCGAAATACGCACGCCGGGCGCCCGTGTATCGAAGGAGAGATAGAGATGGTGTTCGCCCGGCAGCCCGTCGCGGGCGACGTCGGTAAGGACGCGGCCAACGACGCCGCGCAACGCATCCTGCACCAGCAGGTCATATCGGATCAGATCGACGCTCATGCTCGCAATGAACCCGATTCCAGTCCCGACTGCCAGTAGGACATGAGAATGAAGTGCAGGCTTCTGTTGCCAGGTGCCTGCGAACCCCGCCTCACGGTGCTACCCGTTTGGACTTATTTTCCGTAGATCAAACCGCTCACGCGGCCTGAGCAACCGGAGCATAGTTGTCGTTGGCAACTATATGTTTGGTCCGATGACGGCGGTACCATGCCGGGCGAAAGAAGACCCTTTACGCTCTCGTCGATCCTGTTTCGCCCCCGCCGCAACCCACATTTTCGATGGGCTCCGGTGGAGGCGCCGGGTACTGCCCCCGGGTCCGAAGAGTTTATTACGGTGTCCGTTTATCGCCATAGCCGGCTTGCGCCGGCAAAACGAATATAGGGGGTCGACCCGCCGGTTGGAAGGGGGAACGCGCAACTCCCCCTTCCCATCCCGTCCGGCGCGTCACGCCTCGGTCTGATCCCCGTATTGCAGATGCTCGATCGGCCGGTTGCCGCCATTGCTGCCGAGCAGCTTTTCCTCGCGGGCGGCAATCTCGGCCCGTAGCGTCTCCATCAGAATCTGCCGCAGCATCTCGTAATCGAGCCGCACTTCGGAATGGGCGCTCCGCAGCGCCTGCCCCTCGCGCAGCACCAGCGCCGGCGCCGTGTGCGCGTGCTCGACGGTGAAGTCGAGCGGATGGGTGGCGTCCTTCTCCAGCAGGTTCAGATGCATGCGCAGGCGATGCAGCTCGGTGTTCAGCGTGTCGGTGCTTCTCGTCATGGCTTCCTCCCTCAGCATGGCCGCATCGGGACAAGTCGAGCCCGGCCGGAATGTTCCCCGTTACCGCCGTCCTCGCCGCCGCCCGGGACAGGGGCGCCTTTTGGGGACGAAACCGGCGAACGCCCCTCGGCGGGATGCGTCAACGCGGCTGCATGCTATATGTAGTGGCACGAAACGCCCCGGGAACCACAGCATGCGGACCTATCACGAGCTTCTGGAACGGGTGCTGCGCGAGGGCGTGCGCAAGGACGACCGCACCGGCACCGGCACGCTCTCCGTCTTCGGCCACCAGATGCGCTTCGACCTGTCGGAGGGGTTTCCGCTCGTCACCACCAAGAAGCTGCATCTGCGCTCCATCATCCATGAATTGCTGTGGTTCCTGGCCGGCGACACCAACATCGCCTATCTCAAGCAAAACGGCGTCTCGATCTGGGACGAATGGGCGGACGCCAATGGCGATCTCGGCCCGGTCTACGGCCATCAGTGGCGCTCCTGGCCGAATGGAGACGGCGGCGTCATCGACCAGATCGCGCAGGTGGTCGCCGATATCCGCCGCAATCCCGATTCGCGCCGACTGATCGTCTCGGCATGGAATCCGGCCGACGTGCCGCGAATGGCACTGCCGCCCTGCCACTGCCTGTTCCAGTTCTATGTGCTGGAAGGCAAGCTCTCCTGCCAGCTCTACCAGCGCTCGGCCGACATCTTCCTCGGCGTGCCTTTCAACATCGCCTCCTATGCGCTTCTCACCCATATGGTGGCGCAGGTGACGGGGCTGAAGCCCGGCGACTTCGTCCACACTTTCGGCGACGCACACATCTATCTCAACCACCTCGACCAGGTGCACGAGCAGCTTTCGCGCGCGCCGCGCGCGCTGCCCCGCCTGAAGCTGAATCCCGACGTGACCGACCTCTTTGCCTTCCGCTTCGAGGACATCGCCATCGAAGGCTACGACCCCCATCCCGCCATCAAGGCGCCGGTGGCGGTCTGACCCCCGCGACCGCGATACCGAGGCACGGTGCCGGAGGCCTCGGGACGACGTCAGGACACACGCAACGCGAGCCGAGCCCGCCATGACCCTCACCCTGCGCCCCGCCCGGCCGGACGATGCCGCGCTGATCCACGCCTTCGTCTGCGAACTCGCCGATTACGAGAAGCTGCGGCATGAGGTGGAGGCGACGGAAGCGGATTTCGTCCGCGAACTCTTCGGGCCGCAGCCTCGCGTGTTCTGCGACATCGCGGAATGGGAAGGGGCGCCGGCCGGCTTCGCGCTCGGCTACTACACTTTCTCCACCTTTCGCGGCCGGCAGGGCATCTTCCTCGAAGACATCTATGTCCGCCCCGCCTTTCGCGGGCGCGGCATTGCGAGGGCGCTGATGCGGCGGCTGGCGCGGCGCTGCGTCGAGGAGAAACTCGGCCGTCTCGAATGGAACGTGCTCGACTGGAACGAGCCCGCCATCCGCTTCTACCGTTCGGTCGGCGCCGTCCCGCTGGACGCCTGGACGATGCAGCGCGTCACCGGCGAGGCGCTGGAGCAGTTGGCGGGCTGAGCCCTTTGGGCAAGGAAAAGCCGCCGGCACGCGGCGGGCGGAGGAGCGGCTGGAAAGCCGCGCTCAGGGGCAGGCGCGGGAGCCGCTCAGAGCGGCTCGCCCTCAGGGCCGGCCTCCGGCCCGTCCGGGCCATGGTCCATCGGGCCGGGAGGCATGCGGTGGGGCATCGGGCCGTCCGGCCCCTCGCCACCCGGACCGAAGCGATGCGGTCCATGCCCGCGATCATGACCCGGCCCATGGCGGCCATCGGCCATGCGCGGGTGGTCGATCTGCTTGAACAGGATGCCGAAGCGCCGCTGCTGCGGGCCGTCGAGCGCGTCATAGAGCGGCGCGGCCGCATCGGCGACCTTCTTCATCGTCTCGCCGCGGCCGATCATCCCGTCGGCCTGGGCGCGCAGCCGTTCGATGGCATCGGGGCGCTCGCCCTTCGGCATCGCCTCACGCGCGGCGCGGCGCTCGGCACGGTGCGCGGCGCGCTCCTTGGCGGCGTCCTGCAGCGCGGTCTCCAGCGCCGGCCACAGCTTCTCCTGTTCGGCGGTCAGCCGCAGCCCCGCCTTGAGCGCGGCGATGCGCGCATCGCTCATGGCGCCGGCGAATTCGGCCATCTGCTCCGGGCTGGGGCGCGGATGTTCGCCCATGCCGGGCTTCGGAGCCGCCACACCGAAGGTCACACCGGCGAGAAGGGCAGCGGCGGTGGCTGCAATGATCGTACGTTTCATCGGCCTCATCTCCTGTGAAGGTGAGGCCGATGCTGTCTGACGAGACCGATCGTTTCAAATGAAACTTCGGTAATGAACCCGATATTACATTCGGAAATGAAGCTGAATGAACGTTCAGGTTCATGAATATCCATTAACCTGGCGAGATCATCTTCTCCGGACGCACAACAGCGTCGAATTCTTCATTGGTAACATAGCCCCCACCCACCGCTTCTTCACGCAGCGTGGTGCCGTTCTTATGCGCGGTCTTGGCGATCTTGGCCGCGTTGTCATAGCCGATCTTCGGCGCCAGCGCGGTGACCAGCATCAGCGAGCGCTCCAGCGCCGCCGTGATGTTGTCCTCGCGCGGCACGATGCCGACGACGCAATGCTCGGTGAAGCTCAACGCCGCGTCGGACAGGAGCCGCACCGACTGCAGGAAATTATAGGCCATGACCGGGTTGTAGACGTTCAATTCGAAATGGCCCTGGCTGCCGGCGAAGCTCAGCGTCGCGTTGTTGCCGAAGACCTGCACGCAGACCTGGGTCAGCGCCTCGCACTGGGTGGGGTTCACCTTGCCGGGCATGATCGAGGAGCCGGGCTCGTTCTCCGGCAGAGACAGTTCGCCGAGGCCCGAGCGCGGGCCGGAGCCGAGGAAGCGGATGTCGTTGGCGATCTTGAACAGCGACACCGCCACCGTATTGATCGCCCCGTGCGAGAACACCATGGCGTCGTGCGCCGCCAGCGCCTCGAACTTGTTCGGCGCGGTGGTGAAGGGCAGCCCGGTGATGGCGGCGATGTGTTCGGCCACCTGCTCGGCGAACCCCACCGGCGCGTTGAGCCCGGTGCCGACGGCGGTCCCGCCCTGCGCGAGCTGCATCAGCGCCGGCAGCGTCGATTCCAGCCGCACGATGCCGTTCTCCACCTGCTGGGCATAGCCGGAGAATTCCTGGCCGAGCGTCAGCGGCGTCGCGTCCTGGGTGTGGGTACGGCCGATCTTGATGATGTGCTGCCACTGCGCCGCCTTCTCGGCCAGCGCGCCGTGCAGGGTGCGAAGGGCCGGCAGCAGCCGGTGCACGATCTCCTCCGCGCACGCCACGTGCATCGCCGTCGGATAGGTGTCGTTGGACGACTGGCTCATATTGACGTGGTCATTGGGGTGAACCGGCTTCTTCGAGCCCATCTCGCCGCCCATCATCTCGATGGCGCGATTGGAGATCACCTCATTGGCGTTCATGTTGGACTGGGTGCCCGAGCCGGTCTGCCACACCACCAGCGGGAAGTGCTCGTCGAGCTTGCCGTCGATCACCTCCTGCGCGGCGGCGATGATGGCGGCGCCGAGCGTCGGGTCGAGGCGCCCCAGCGCCATATTGGTTTCCGCCGCCGCCCGCTTGACGATGCCGAGCGCCCGGACCACCGGCAGCGGCTGCTTCTCCCAGCCGATCTTGAAATTGCCGAGCGAGCGCTGCGCCTGCGCGCCCCAGTACTTGTCGGCCTCCACGTCGATGGGGCCGAACGTGTCTGTTTCGATGCGGGTCTTGCTCATCGGTCAAAAGCCTTTCGGGGGTGCGTCAAGATGGCCCAATCAAGAGGGCGTCGCGGCTCGCGGCGGGTCTAGCACGCGTCGGCCGGCGGCGAAATCAGCCGCAGGACGCATGACGGGCTCGCGCAAGGTTCCAGCGTCTCAGATCACAAATACGTGACAATTGCCGCTCCGAAAGCCATCGGCGCGCCTGCATCCACCCCACCGAAATACCCTCCGCTACGGAGCGCCGTACACCAACCCGCTACCTGCAACGTTTTTTGCCCTGCCCTGGCCAGACGGCCGCCACGTACCGCGCGGCGGCAAATTCTTGGAAAGAGCCATTTTCGCCGATATTATGAGAGAACTAATGAAGCACACTGCGCAGTTTCTGCACCCCCAGTAACCGGAGGCCGGCGCCCGTGGGCGACCTTGTGAATCTCAACCGCCACCGCAAGCGGATGGCCCGCCAGACGGCGGAACAAACCGCCGCCGCACGGCGTTTGGAGTTCGGCCGCCCAAAGCACCAGCGCGAGTTGGACGCGGCCGAGGAACGAAAGCAGGAAAAGATGCTTGAAGGGCATAGGCGCATTCGAGAGGACGAGACATGAAGAGTCCCGTGGTTAAGCGGTCGATCGTGATTGCCGGTCACAAGACCAGCGTCAGTCTGGAAGATCAGTTCTGGGACGCCCTCAAGGAGATCGCAGCAAACCGGCGCAGTACCTTGTCGGAAATCGTGGCCTCCATCGATTCGGGCCGCAATCAGGGCAATCTGTCGTCGGCGATCCGCCTTTACGTCCTGGCGCATTATCGCAGCCCTTCTTCCAGCCGCGAGCCGGTCGAGGCGACCGAGCGCAACGGCTCCATGCGCTCTACCGTTGCGTAAACCCGACTGAGATCCCATATCGGGAGGTGGCGGGCGCGTTGTAACCTGATGCCTCGTCACCTATAACCGCCTCGTCACGCCGTTACGGCGGCGAGGCGCGGGTTTTCTTGCACGGTGGCGTCTGCCGGTTCTGCGCTTGCGAGCCCGGACAAGCCGGGCGCGCAAACGGAGTGGGCGCGGAATGTCATGGAAGAACCAGAGCGGCGGGCCATGGGGCGGTGGTCCGCGCGGCCCTTGGGGCACTGGTCCGCAATCGCCGGGGCCGAGTTCTCCCGATCTTGAAGATCTGATCCGTCGCGGCCAGGAAAAGCTGCGGACCGCCATTCCTGGCGGCTTCGGCACCGGCAAGGGCATCGTGATTCTGGTGGCGCTGGCCATCGTCGCCTGGCTGCTGTCGGGCTTCTACCGCGTCGAGCCGGACGAGCAGGGCGTGGTCCTCCGCTTCGGCAAATTCGTCGGGACCACCAACCCCGGCCTGAACTACCACCTTCCCTATCCCATCGAGACGGTGCTGACCCCGCAGGTCACGCGCGTCAACCGGATCGATATCGGCATCCGCACCGGCGACGACCCGCGCCGCGGCTCCGTGCAGCGCGACGTCGCGGAAGAGAGCCTGATGCTCACCGGCGACGAGAACATCGTCGACGTCGACTTCGCCGTCTTCTGGATGGTGAAGCCCGCCGCCCCCGGCTCGTCCGAGGACGTCGGCGCCGCCAACTTCCTGTTCAACGTCCAGAATCCGGAAGGCACCATCAAGGCGGTGGCGGAAAGCGCCATGCGCGAGGTGGTCGGCCGCACCAACATCCAGCCCATCCTCACCGGTGCCCGCCAGAACATCGAGACGGCGGTGCAGGAACTCATGCAGCGCACGCTGGACGGCTACCGCGCCGGCGTGCTCGTGACCCAGGTCCAGCTGCAGAAGGTCGATCCGCCCTCGCAGGTCATCGATGCCTTCCGCGACGTGCAGGCCGCGCGCGCGGACGCCGAGCGTCTACAGAACGAGGCTCAGGCCTACGCCAACCGCGTGGTGCCGGAAGCGCGAGGCGACGCCGCGCGCATCACCCAGGGAGCCGAAGGCTACAAGGAGCGGGCGATCATCGAGGCGAGAGGTCAGGCGGCGCGCTTCCTCAGCGTGCTCGGCGAATACCAGAAGGCGCCCGAAGTCACGCGCCAGCGCCTCTATCTCGAAACCATGGAACGCGTATTCGGCGGAATGGACAAGGTGATCATCGATCCTGCGGCCGGCGGCTCGTCCGGAGTCGTCCCCTATCTGCCCCTCGCCCCGCTCACCGGCAGTAGCACCGCTCCGGCGGCCGGCCAGGGAGCCGCGAAATGAGGAACAGTCTCGGTCTCGTTCTGGCGATCGTCGTCGCCGCCGTCCTCATCGGCCTGTTCTCGGCCCTGTTCAGCGTCTACCAGACCCAGCAGGCGCTGGTCCTGCGCCTCGGCGAACCCATCCGGGTCATCGAGGAGCCGGGTCTGCACGCCAAGATCCCGATGATCGACAGCGTGATCTTCATCGACAAGCGCATCCTCGACCTCGAGAACCCCTCGCAGGAAGTGATCGCGGCCGACCAGAAGCGCCTGGTGGTGGACGCCTTCGCGCGCTACCGCATCGTCAACCCGCTGCGCTTCTACCAGTCGGTCGGCAGTGTCGAGGCGGCCAATTCGCGCCTCGCCACCATCCTGAACTCGTCACTGCGCCGCGTGCTGGGCGAATCCACCTTCACCGAGGTGGTGCGCGACCAGCGCGAGGCCCTGATGGCGCGCATCCGCGATCAGGTGAACCGCGAGGCCGCCGGCTTCGGCATCGACGTCATCGATGTCCGCATCCGCCGCGCCGACCTGCCGGAGGCCAACAGCCAAGCGGTGTTCCAGCGCATGCAGACGGAACGTCAGCGCGAAGCGGCGGAAATTCGCGCCCAGGGCGGCGAAGCGGCCCAGACCATCCGTTCCCGCGCGGACCGCGACTCGACGATCATCGTCGCCGAGGCCAATGCCACCGCCGACCAGCTGCGCGGTGAAGGCGAGGCCGAGCGCAACGAGATCTTCGCCCAGGCCTATAATCAGGACCGCGGCTTCTTCGACTTCTACCGGTCGATGCAGGCATACGAGGCCTCGCTGAAGGGCTCGGACACGCGGATGCTGCTGGCGCCGGATTCGGAATTCTTCCGCTTCTTCGGCAATCCCGCGGCTCGCGCCGACGCCGTCGTGGGCACCCCGGCCGCGCCGGCCGCAGCTCCCACGGCGCCGGCGGCACCGCTCGCACCCGCCAACTGATGCGGCGCGACGATGTATGATTTCATCGTCGCGCTCGGCCTCGTGCTGGTGATCGAAGGACTGGCGCTCGCCGTCGCTCCGGCGGCGGTGCGCCGCTCCGCCGAGGCCATCGCGCAACTGTCCGATTCACCGTTGCGCGTGGCCGGCCTCATCGGGGCCGTTCTGGGTCTCGTTCTCGTCTGGGCGATCCGAGGTTGAAGAGGCGGGGCCGCAAGCCCCGCCTCGCGCTCTTTTGGCTTGCATCGCATCATGCGGCTTGTAGCGTCGGACACCACGGCCGTGGATGTCGGACCGTTCCGCCCCGTTCCGCGTGGCGGCGTCAAGGAGGCTTCATGATCAACTGCCTTGAGGGCCCGGGCCTCGAGCGTTCCGCCCTCGTGCTCCCCGCCCCTTCCGTCCCCGTGCGGCTCCCGATCGCACGCCGCCTCGCGCGACGGCTGAGCGCGGCGCTGCTCGCTCTCGGCCTCGCCGCGTCGCTGGCGGCGCTCCCGCAGGCGGCCAATGCGGCCGCGACCAAGGGCCCCGACACCGTGGCCGACACCGCCGCCCAGATCATGGACGCGGTGGTCAACATCTCCACCTCGCAGACGGTCGCCCCCTCGCGCAGCGTGCCGACGCCGGAACTGCCGCCGGGCTCGCCCTTCGAGGAGTTCTTCGAGGAGTTCTTCAAGCGCCGGCAGCAGCAGGGCGAGGACCAGGGCCCGCGCCGCGTCTCCTCGCTCGGCTCGGGCTTCGTCATCGATGCGAGCGGCTACATCGTCACCAACAACCACGTCATCGCCGATGCCGACGAGGTCTACGCCAATTTCGCCGACGGCTCGAAGCTGAAGGCCGAGATCGTCGGCCGGGACACCAAGATCGATCTGGCGCTGCTGAAGGTGACGCCCGACGCCGACAAGCCGCTCAAGGCGGTGAAGTTCGGCAATTCCGACATCCTGCGCGTCGGCGACTGGGTGATGGCGATCGGCAATCCGTTCGGCCTCGGCGGCACGCTCACCGTGGGCGTCATCTCCGCGCGCAACCGCGACATCAATTCCGGCCCCTACGACAACTTCCTGCAGACGGACGCGGCGATCAACCGCGGCAATTCCGGCGGCCCGCTGTTCAACATGGAAGGCGACGTCATCGGCATCAATACCGCCATCATCTCGCCGTCGGGCGGCTCCATCGGCATCGGCTTCGCCGTCCCGTCCAACACCGCCATCCCGATCATCGCCCAGCTCAAGGAGTTCGGGGAGACGCGGCGCGGCTGGATCGGGGTCCGCATCCAGCAGGTCACGCCAGAGATCGCCGAAAGCCTCTCGCTCGACCGTGCGCGCGGGGCGCTCATCGGCTCAGTGACCGAGGACGGCCCCGCCGCCAAGGGCGGGCTCAAGGCCGGCGACGTCGTCGTTACCTTCGACGGCAAGGACGTGAAGGACATGCGCGCCCTGCCGATCATCGTCGCCGACACGCCGGTCGACAAGCAGGTGGACGTCGTCGTCATCCGCAAGGGCCAGCAGGAGACGATCAAGCTCACCGTCGGCCGCCTCGACGAGGGCACGCCCTCGCCCAGTGCCGCCGTGGAACCCGAGAAGAAGCCCGACGCCCCGCCGCCGGTGGCGACCGTCAAGCTGATGGGCGTCGAAATGGCCGAAATGACGCCGGAACTGCGCACCCGCTTCAAAATCAAGGAAGAGCTCAAGGGCGTCGTGGTCATGACGGTGGAGCCCGGCTCGGTCGCGGCCGAGCGCGGCATCGCTCCCGGCAATCTCGTCGTCGAGGTCAATCAGGAAGCGACGCTGACGCCCGGCGATGTCGAGAACCGACTCACCGCGCTCAAGAAGGAAGGAAGGCGCTCGGCTCTGCTGATGATCGCCGACCCCGAGGGCCAGATCCGCTTCACCGCCCTGCCGATCGAGTGACGCCGTCGCCCCGAAGCCGCCTCAGGCGGCCGGGGATCGTCCGCAGACAGACAACACCCCGGAGCCCGCTCCGGGGTGTTTGCGTTCTGGGGTCGGCGATATACGGGGCGATAGAGGGGCGAGGGCCGCAGGAAGCGGCTCAGGGCCGTGACGGCGGCATGGGCGGGGGCGGCAGCCCGGCTCCGGGCCCGGCATCCGCCGCCGCGGGCTTGCGCTCGGTAAGCTGCACCGTCCAGCTCTTCTGCTCGTGCGTGTCGACCTCGAAGAAGCCGGTGCGGTCGAAGCCGCGCGCCAGGCAATCCTGGATGCCGCGAATGGTGAATTCCTTCTCGCGGGTGCACATGAAGGCCTTGCCGGACCATTCCCCGCCGAGATCGTAGTCGATGGCGTAGACATAGTAGAAGCGCGCCACCAGGTCGCCGCGCAGCAGCGTCTCGCAGCTGTTGGCGCCGATGTTCCACCAGCCCTCGGTCGCCCAGCTGTTGCCGTCCTTGTAGCCGAGCGCGATGCCGACGCGGCTGCTGGAACGGTTGCACAGGCGGAAATCCGCCGCCGCGGGCACCGGCATCAGCCCGGCCAGCACCGGCACCGCCAGCAGGGCGGCGACGAACGCTCGGCCCGCCGCACTGCGCGCAGCCACGCGCCGCCCTCCCCCGCGAGGGGCGGCGGCACGGGCGGCGAAGTCAGTCGTCGACGAGAACGGCGCGGAAATCATTGACGTTCGTGCAGGTCGGTCCCGGCGTGAGCAAATCCCCGAGGGGCTCGAAGAAGCTGGTGGAATCGTTATTGGCGAGAAAGGCGGCAGGATCGAGACCCCGCGCCCGCGCCCGCGCCAGCGTGTCCGGCATCACATAGGCGCCCGCGGGATCGGAGGCGTCGCCGCCGCCGCCATCGGTGCCGTCCGTGTCGCCCGCCACCGCATAGATGCCTGCCGCGCCGTCGAGCGCCACCGCCAGCGCCAGCGCATATTCCTGGTTCGGGCCGCCGCGCCCCTGGCCACGCATGGTGACGGTGAGTTCGCCGCCGGAGAGCAGCACCGCCTTGCGGCCGGCAACCTTCAGCTCCTTCGCCTTGGCGGCCTGCGCGGCAGCGACCTCGCGGGCCTCGCCTTCGAGATTGTCGCCGAGCAGCACCGGCTCGATACCCGCCTCGCGGGCGATCTTTTCGGCCGCCACGAACGAATCCGCCGGGCGCGAGATGAGCACATATTCGGAACCGGCAAAGGCCGGGTCGCCGGGCTTGGGCGATTCATTGGCGGGATCGCGCAGCGCCACCGCGATGGAGGGCGGCGGATCGATGCGGTAGCGGGCGAGCACGTCGCGCGCCTCCGCCAGCGTGCTCGGATCCGGCACGGTGGGGCCGGAGCCGATCACCGCGGGGTCGTCGCCCGGCACGTCGGAAACGGAGAGCGTCACCACGCGCGCCGGCTGCGCCAGCGCCGCCAGCCGGCCGCCCTTGATGCGAGAGAGGTGCTTGCGCACCGTGTTGATCTCGGTGATGTTCGCGCCTGAGCGCAGCAGCGCGCGCGTCAGCGCCCGCTTGTCGTCGAGCTCGACGCCGAAGGCGGGAGCGATCCAGTTGGCGGAGGCGCCGCCGGAGAGCAGCACCAGGACGAGATCGTCGGCCGTGGCGGAGCTGGCAAGGTCGATCGCCTTCTGCGCGCCGGCAAGGCCGGCCGCATCCGGCACGGGGTGACCAGCTTCGACCATCTCCAGCTGACGTGTCGGGCGGCCATAGCCGTGGCGGGCGACGCCGATGCCGACGAGCCGCGCCGGATCGACGCCCATCTCGTCGAGATAATGGCGCTCGGCGACTTCCAGCATCGAACCGGCGGCCTTGCCGGCGGCAAGCAGGATCAGCCGCCCCTTGGCGGGCGGCGGCGGCAGCGCCGGCGGAAGGCAGGTTGAGGGATGCGCGGCGGCAACCGCAGCGGTGAACAGGCGATCGAGAAAGCTACGCGCCGAAACGTCCGTCATCACATCCCACCACGCCCCATAGGAGCCCTTCCTGCCGGTTCGTTGCCCAGCCATTGCTTATGGCGCGCGGGCACGAATCCCCGAGCCGCGCGACGCGAAACGGGCGTATTCCTATGGCACGGCACGCCTCACGTCGATATCCTCCTGCACACTTCCCCGCAGCTCACGGGCAATTATGCGCCGCATCACCACGGACGATTCCGCCGCGACCGCCAGCGCTTCCCCCGCACCGGATCCGTTTCCGGCCTTCGAGCGCCTTCCGGGGGCGCGGGAGGCCGGGCTGATCCTGCTGTGCGACCACGCCTCCAACGCCCTGCCCCCGGCCTATGGCTCGCTCGGCCTGCCCAAGGCGGAACTGGAGCGCCACATCGGCTACGACATCGGCGCTGCCGGCGTCACCCGCATGCTGGCGCATCGCCTCGGATGCCCGGCGGTCCTCTCGCGTTTTTCGCGGCTTCTGATCGACCCCAACCGGGGCGAGGACGACCCCACCCTGGTAATGCGGCTCTCGGACGGCGCGGTGGTCCCCGGCAACCGCCATGCCGACGCGGCGGAGATCGAGCGGCGGGTCGCGCTGTTTCACCGCCCCTATCACGACGCGATCGACGCCGAGATCGAGGCGGCTCTGGCGGCCGGTGTGGTGCCGGCGCTGCTCTCCATCCACAGCTTCACCCCCGTGTGGCGCGGGCTCGCCCGGCCCTGGCACGCCGCGGTTCTGTGGGACAGCGATCCCCGCTTCACCCGCGAGCTCATCGACGCACTGGAGGTGCCGGGCGACCTCATCGTCGGCGACAACGAACCTTATGACGGGGCGCTGCGCGGCGATTGCCTGTTCCGACACGCCACGTTGCGGGGACTTGCCAACACGCTGCTGGAAATCCGCCAGGACCTCATTGCCGAGGTCGAGGGCCAGCGCGCCTGGGCCGACCGGCTCGCCGGCCTGCTGCCGGGCATTCTCGGCCGGCCGGAACTGCACGAAATGCGCACCTATGGCTCGCGCACCGGCCCCGTGCCCCCCATCTGACGGGATGCAACGTCCCGGGAGACTTCGATGACCGAGATCGACAACACCACCCGCACCGAGCTGGAAGCCGCCGCGTTCTGCCGGCTCGTCGCTCATTTGCAGGCGCGCACCGATGTGCAGAACATCGCGCTGATGAACATGGCCGGCTTCTGCCGCAACTGCCTATCGAACTGGCTGCTCGACGCGGCGAAGGAACGCGGCCTGCCGCTGACCAAGGACGAGAGCCGCGAGGCGGTCTACGGCATGCCCTATGAGGAATGGAAGGCGCGCCACCAGAGCGAGGCGACGCCGGAGCAGAAGGCGGCGTTCCCGGGGCCGGGCGCGCACTGAACCTTCAAGCGAGGTCTTTTCCCCGCATTGGCGGTGGATAGCGGGGCTAGCCGGGCCCGCGAAGCCGCGCCGATGCGCCATTGCCTTGACGGCCCGCCCCGCTTGCGCTCCCTATCGCCGCCCGAATTGCCGTCTAGACGCCGGGCCCTGCCCGCTGCCCCGGAGATACCATGTCCGATATTCCCAACGACCAGCCTTTGTCCGACGCCGCCGCCGGCTTCGCCAAGGAGCAGCTGAAATCCTTCATTGAGCGCATCGAGCGGCTTGAGGAAGAGAAGAAGACCATCGCCGACGACATCAAGGACGTGTTCGCCGAGGCCAAGGGCACCGGCTTCGACACCAAGGCGCTGCGGGAGATTCTGAAGATCCGCAAGCAGGACGCCGACCAGCGGGCCGAGCACGAGGCGATCGTCGACCTCTACATGCAGGCGCTGGGCATGCTCGGCGAAAGCTGACCCCGGCACGCGTTTTCAACGACCCCAGAACAGAACGGGCGGCCAATGGCCGCCCGTTCCGTTTGGGGGTGCGAAGAAAATGGGCGCGTCGGCTCAGAGCGGCTTCTTGAGCGGCGCGGGACCGCTCATCATGGCGACGACCGGCACGGTGACCACCGCCTCGCCGGAGAACTGCGTCGTCGGAAGGCCGTTCACCCCGTCGCGGCTGAACCGGGCGGCGACGATGCGGCGCGGCGGCACCACGAAGGCGGCGAAGCGGCGCAGTTCCGGCAGGTGCATGGCCACCTCGCCCGAGACGCTGGGGCCGCTGAACAGGCGGCGGATTTCCGCGACCATGGCCTGCGAATGCGCCTGCGGCTTGCGCCCGGCAACGGCCTGCGCCGGCGTGGTGCGGGCGACCGGGGCCGGCTCCGGCGCGCGGCCGGGCTGGACACGCGGCGCGACGAAGACGCTGCCGGCGGCATCGGCATAGGCCAGCGCCGGTCCCTCGCCCTTCGTGCCCTGGACGATCACCTCCGGCAGCCCGCTGACCTCGCTGGGGCGGGTGGCCGACAGCGGCGCGCCGGTGATGGCGCTGGCGATCTGTCGGCTGTTGGCCGCCCCGGGCGTGCCCGGCATCGGGATGGCGGCGGCCAGCGC
>JAEYTJ010000129.1 GCA_023434095.1 Pseudomonadota bacterium
AGGAGCTGATCAACAACATCGCCAAGGGCCATGGCGGCACCTCGGTTTTCGCGGGCGTCGGCGAGCGTACCCGTGAGGGCAACGATCTCTATCACGAGTTCCTCGACGCCGGCGTCATCGCCAAGGATGCCGAGGGCAATCCGACGCCTGAGGGCTCCAAGGTCGCACTGGTGTTCGGCCAGATGAACGAGCCGCCGGGGGCCCGCGCCCGCGTCGCCTTGTCCGGCCTCACCATCGCCGAATATTTCCGCGACCAGGAGGGCCAGGACGTGCTCTTCTTCGTCGACAACATCTTCCGCTTCACCCAGGCGGGCTCGGAAGTGTCGGCGCTGCTCGGACGCATTCCCTCGGCGGTGGGCTACCAGCCGACGCTGGCCACCGACATGGGCGCGCTGCAGGAGCGCATCACCACCACCACCAAGGGTTCGATCACCTCGGTGCAGGCCATTTACGTGCCCGCCGACGACCTGACCGACCCGGCGCCGGCCGCCTCCTTCGCCCATCTTGACGCGACCACCGTGCTGTCGCGCTCGATCGCCGAAAAGGGCATCTACCCGGCGGTGGACCCGCTCGACTCGACCTCGCGCATCCTCTCGCCGCTGATCATCGGCGAGGAGCACTACAATGTGGCGCGCCAGGTGCAGCAGACGCTGCAGCGCTACAAGTCGCTGCAGGACATCATCGCCATCCTGGGCATGGACGAGCTCTCGGAAGAGGACAAGCTCACCGTCGCCCGCGCCCGCAAGATCGAGCGCTTCCTGTCGCAGCCCTTCCACGTCGCCGAAGTCTTCACCGGCTCGCCCGGCAAGCTCGTCGACCTTGCCGACACCATCAAGGGCTTCAAGGGCCTGGTGGAAGGCAAGTACGATCACCTCCCGGAGCAGGCCTTCTACATGGTCGGCACCATCGAAGAGGCGATCGAGAAGGGCAAGAAGATGGCTGCCGAGGCCGCGTGATCCCAGCGCCCCGGCCGTGACGGCACGGGGCGTCGATCATTGACGCTGACGCATCCCCTGGAGGATCCATGGCCACCTTCCCGTTTGAACTCGTCTCCCCCGAGCGCCTCGTCTATTCCGGCGCGGTGACCGAGGTGATCGTCCCCGGCGCCGAGGGCGAGTTCGGCATCCTTGCCGGCCATGCGCCCTTCGTGTCGACGCTGAAGCCCGGCGTGCTGACGATCAAGGGCGACGGTGCCACGAAGAAGCTGTTCGTGCGCGGCGGCTTCGCCGAGGCCAACCCGGCCGGGCTCACCGTGCTGGCGGAGACCGCCATCCCGCTCGCCGAGCTGCGGGCGGAGAACCTCGCGCAGATGATCCGCGACGCCCAGGAAGACGTCGAGGACGCCCGCGACGAGACCACCCGCGCCAGCCGCCAGCAGTTCCTTGAACAGCTGAAGTCCGCGGCGGCGGCGATCGAGGCGGATGCCCGCACCTCGCACTGAACCATCCGGCCCGGTTTTGCGGCCGGCCATCAGACCAGTATGATCCGGGCCGCTGTCACCAGCGGCCCTTTTCATGTCAGGAGGAAACGCCCATGAGCGACGGCTCGTCCTTCAGCTCCCATGCCTGGGGCCGCAACCTGCCGACCTATGAGGCGATCCGCACCATGCCGTTCAACGCGGCACTGGCGGACGGCACGCTGTCGGCGGAGCGCTTCCGCCACTACATGCTGCAGGACGCGCACTACCTCATCGCCTTCGGCCGGGCGCTGGCCATCGCGGCGGCGAAGGCCGACGACCCGGACGGACTGGTGCAGTTCGCGGAAGGCGCGAAGGTCGCGGTGGTGGTGGAGCGGTCGCTGCACACGGATTTCTTCGAAAAGTTCGGCATCGACGCGGACGAGTTCGCGCGCACGCCGATGACGCCGGTGTGCCACCACTATTCCAGCTTCCTGATCGCCACCGCCTATGCCGAGCCCTACCCGGTGGTGCTGGCGGCGCTGCTGCCCTGCTTCTGGATCTATGCCGAGGTCGGGCGGGACATTCTCGGCCGGGCGGTGCGGCCGAACCCCTACGACGCGTGGATCGACACCTATGCCGGCGAGGAGTTCCACGAGGCGGTGCGGGCGGTCATCGCCACCACCGATCGCGCGGCACAGGGCGCGTCGCCGGCCGTGCTCGCGCGCATGCACGCGGCCTATAAGCGGGCCACGGAGCTCGAATGGATGTTCTGGGATTCGGCCTGGCGCCTCGCCGACTGGCCGGTCTGAGCGGCCGGGCGAGGGGCGGCGGGCGAGCAGGCGGGGCGGCCGGGCGAAGCGCCCGGCGCCTCAGCGGCGACGGCCCGGAGGCGGACGGCGCTGGCCGCTGCCGATCGGCGGCGTCGGACCACCGGTCTTGTGGCGGAAATTGATGCGTCCACGCTCGAGGTCGTAGGGCGACATCTCGACGACGACGCGGTCGCCGACGATGGTGCGGATGCGGTTCTTCTTCATCTTGCCCGCCGCATAGGCGAGTATCTCGTGTTCATTGTCGAGCACGACGCGGAAGTTGCCGTCGGGCAGAACTTCCGTCACGGTGCCGTCGAACTCGAGCAGTTCCTCTTTCGCCATTAATGGCTCTCCTCGTACAGGCTGCTGCCGGCCTTGCCGCTAGGCCAATACCCTGCCGGCCGGCATTTGTCTCGTCCTGATAATGCGGCAGCGCCGCATATGCCAGCTTGCCGGACGCCCCGCGGGCCCTTTCGAGCCGCGCGGGGGTCCTTCAGGCGATTACGGCGCGGCGTTGTAGGCCTTGCGGCGCGGCGGGCGACGGCCCTCGCGCGGCGGCCCCTCGCGACGGACGCCGTCGGCGCGCCCTTCGTGACGGGGGCCCTCGTGACGCGCACCTTCATGGCGCGCACCCTCGTGGCGCGGCCCGTCCTTGCGTCCCTCGCCCTCGGGGCGGGGGCCGCGATTGAACGGGCGGGCACCGCGCGGGGCGTCGCTGCGCGGGCCGCGATGCCCACGCTCCTCACGCGGCGGGCGCGGGCCGTCGGAGCGGAAGCCTTCGAGGCGCGGCGCGCCCTCGCGACGGCTCTCGCCCCGGCGGTCGACCGAGGGGATGGTGATCTTGATCAGCCGCTCGATGTCGCGCAGGAAGGCGCGCTCCTCGCCGTCGCACAGCGAGATGGCGATACCCTCGCGGCCGGCGCGCGCGGTGCGGCCGATGCGATGGACATAGCTTTCCGGCACGTTGGGCAGGTCGTAGTTGATGACGTGGCTGACGCCAGGCACGTCGATGCCGCGCGCGGCGATGTCCGTTGCCACCAGCACCTTGACGACACCCTGGCGGAAGGCGGCCAGCGCCCGCTCGCGCTGCGGCTGCGACTTGTTGCCGTGGATCGCCTCGGCGGCGATGCCGGCCCCGGCCAGCCCCTTCACCACGCGGTCGGCGCCGTGCTTGGTGCGCGAGAAGACGAGGGCGCGGTCGAGGTCGGGCTCGGAGAGCACCTCGACCAGCAGGTTCGGCTTGCCGGCGCGGTCGGTGAAGAACACCTTCTGCTCGATGCGGTCGGCGGTCTTGGCGACCGGCGTCACCGCGACGCGGGCCGGATCGGTCAGCAGCGAATCCGCCAGCTTCTCGATCTCGCGCGGCATGGTGGCGGAGAAGAACAGGTTGCGGCGCTTGGCCGGCAGCCGGGCGCAGATGGCGCGGATGGCATGGATGAAGCCCATGTCGAGCATCTGGTCGGCCTCGTCGAGCACGAGAACCTCGACCATGTCGAGACGGACCGCGTTGTTCTCCAGGAGGTCGACGAGGCGGCCGGGGGTGGCGACGAGCACGTCGACGCCGTTCGCCAGTGCGCGGGCCTGGCGGCCGATCGGCACGCCGCCGATGGCGAGCGCGGTCGAGGGGCGGACATGCTTGCCGTAGAGCCGAAAGCTCTCGAGAATCTGGCCGGAAAGTTCGCGCGTCGGGCTCAGCACCAGCGCGCGGGCCGAGCGGCGCTCGGGGCGGAAGCGGTGGGTGACGAGATGCTGGAGGATGGGCAGCGCGAAGGCGGCGGTCTTGCCGGTGCCGGTCTGGGCGATGCCGATGAGGTCGCGGCCCGCCAGCACCTGCGGGACGGCCTGGATCTGGATCGGGGTGGGGGTGGTGTGGTTCGCTTCCGCGAGGGCCTTCAGGATCGGCTCGGCCAGGCCGAGTTCGTTAAAAGTGGTCAAGTAGCGTTCTTTCATGGGCGATTGCGTCCGCGCGCCTCAGGCAGCACGAACCGCGAATCACGGGGGTGTTGAGACACCCCGCGTGGCCTGGGACGTCGGCGATTTCCGATGATGAGGGGCCGAAGACTGCCGCGGCTCAGAAGTGGAGCGGAGAGGCGGCCAGGAAAACCTGACCGGATCCGGCTCCCAGCCGAAGCGGACATCGAGCGACGCGGCCCCGATGCGGACGAAGCGACCGCATGCCCCGCCTATGTGGCCTAAAAGGGTGGTGATTTCAAGGCGTCATCGGTCAGGCTATAAGCTCGGACCATGTATCCGGACGTGGTCGGCCTTCGCAGCTTCTATGCCCAGCCCATCGGCGTGGTGACGCGCCGGCTTGTCGGGCGCGCCATTCGCGCCCGCGCCGGCAATGTGCGCGGGCTCTCCCTGCTCGGCATCGGCTACGCCACGCCCTATCTCGGCATGTTCCGCGAGGAATGCGAGCGGGCGCTCGCCTTCATGCCGGGTGCCCAGGGGGTGACGCGCTGGCCCTCGGCCGCACCGACGCTGGCCGCGCTCGTGGACGAGACCGAGCTGCCGCTGCGCAACGGCATGGTCGACCGCGTCATCGCGGTGCATCTCCTGGAGATGACGCCCGATGCCGGCGAGGTGCTGCGCGAGGTGTGGCGCGTGCTGGCGCCGGGCGGGCGGCTGATCTGCGTGGTGCCGAGCCGGCGCGGCATCTGGGCCCGAACGGAGAACAACCCCTTCGGCCATGGGCGGCCCTTCTCGCGCACCCAGATCACCGATCTGCTGCGCGGGGCGCTGTTCACGCCGGTGGGCTGGGACGAGGCGCTGTACGTGCCGCCCGTGCCGCGCACCTGGTTCCTGCGCTCGGCGGTGGCGTGGGAGCGCGTGGGCGCGACGCTGGCGCTGCCCTTCGCCGGCGTGCACATCGTCGAGGCCACCAAGCAGGTCTACAAGCCGGTCCCCACCAAGCGCCGCTCGCGCCTGCCGGTGTTCAAGCCGGTGCTGGCGCCGCAGCCGATGGGAGGGTGAGGTCCCTCTTCACCCCTTCCGCGAGAGCAGGAACACCGCCTGCTCGCCGAGCAGGTTCCACACCGCCCAGGGCAGGTTGAAGCGCACCGGGTGACCGTAGCCGTTGAGCGCGGCAGCGCGGTCGATGCGGGCGCCCACCTCCTCCACCAGCGCGACGAAATCGCGAATGGTGCAGAAATGGATGTTGGGCGTGTCGTACCAGCTGTAGGGCAGGTTCTCCGTGCTCGGCATCCGCCCGTTCAGCAGCAGGTCGAGCCGCATGCGCCAGAAGCCGAAATTGGGAAAGGAAACAATGGCGTGGCTGCCCACGCGCAGCATCTGCTCCAGCACCCATTTCGGCCGCCGGGTCGCCTGGATGGTCTGGGAGAGGATGACATAGTCGAAGGAATTGTCGGGGTAGTCGGCGAGATCGACATCGGCGTCGCCCTGGATGATGGGGAGGCCGCGCGCCACGCCGGCATTCACTCCCTCGCGCGACAATTCGATGCCGCGCGCGTCGCAGCCGCGCGTGGTGGCGAGCAGTTCCAGCAATTCGCCGTCGCCCGAGCCGACGTCGAGCACCCGCGAGCCGGGGCGCACCATGTCGGCGATGAGCAGGAGGTCGACCCGCTTGCCGGACGCGGCCCGCGCGGCTTCGCTCATGGTGAGGTCCCGGGCGGCCATCACGTCACTCCCACGGCGCGCGCGGCGGAATCGATGAAGCCGCGCGCGATGGCGAAGAATTCCGGCTCGTCGAGCAGGAAGGCGTCATGGCCCTTGTCGCTGTCGATCTCGGCGAATGAGACCGAGGCGCCGGCCGCGTTCAGCGCGTGGACGATGGCGCGTGACGCCGCGGTGGGGAACAGCCAGTCCGAGGTGAAGGAGGCGAGGCAGAAACGCGTGCCGGTGCTCCGGAAGGCGTTGGCCAGCACGCCGCCATACTCCCCGGCGAGGTCGAAATAATCCATGGCGCGGGTGACATAGAGATAGGAATTGGCGTCGAAGCGGCCGACGAAGGATTCGCCCTGGTGGCGCAGATAGGATTCCACCTGGAAATCGGCGTCGAAGGAGAAGGTGTGCCCGTCGCGGTCCTGCAGCCGCCGGCCAAATTTCCGGTGCAGCGAGGGATCGGACATATAGGTGATGTGCGCGGCCATGCGCGCCACCGCGAGCCCACGCCGGGGGCTGGTGCCCTCGGCGAGGTAGCGCCCGGCGCGCCATTCCGGATCGGCCATCACGGCCTGCCGCCCGACCTCGTGGAAGGCGATGTTCTGCGCCGAATGGCGCGCCGCGGTGGCGATGGGCATGGCGGCGAACACCCGCTCGGGATAGCTCGCCGCCCATTGCAGCACCTGCATGCCGCCCATGGAGCCGCCGACCACGGCGAGCAGCCGCTCGATGCCGAGATGGTCGATCAGCATCGCCTGCGCCCGCACCATGTCGCGGATGGTGACGACCGGGAAGTCGAGCCCGTAGGGCTGGCCGGTGGCCGGATTGGTGGAAGAGGGGCCGGTGGTGCCGAGGCAGCCGCCCAGCACGTTGGAGGCGATGACGAAGAAACGGTCGGTGTCGATCGGGCGGCCCGGGCCGATCATCAGCTCCCACCAGCCGGGCTTGCCGGTGACGGGGTTCACATTGGCGGCGTGCTGGTCGGCGGTGAGCGCGTGGCAGACCAATATGGCGTTGGAGCGCGCCGCATTCAGCGTGCCGTAGGTCTGGTAGCCGATCTGGAACGGGGTGAGCACGCCGCCGGCATCGAGGGCGAGCGGCTTGTCGGCGCCGAAGCGTACCACCGGCGAATGCGGCTGGTCCGCTTCGCCGCGCGCAGCCTCGGAAGCCGGAAGATCGTGCTGGGCCGTGGTATCGGACATGGGAACCGTCATACCGGACGAAGAGTTCGTTATACCGGACGATGCGATGATCCCACAGCCGGCACTTGTCAATAGAGCGGCGCCTCAGATTTTGCTTTGCGCGCGGCCCGCGCGAGGTTTACGACAAGCCGCCATGGACATGAAGGCCCCCACGCACGGCGCGCCGCGAACCGCCCTTTCCCAGCCCGACGCCCCGGCGCCGGATCTCGGGAACCTGCGCGCGGAGATCGACCGCATCGACGCGCAGATGCACGCGCTTTTGATCGAGCGCAGCCAGATCATCGATCGGCTGGTGGCGGTGAAGCGGGCACAGGGCACGGAAAGCGGCTCGGCCTTCCGCCCGGCGCGCGAGGCCTCGATGATGCGCCGGCTGGTCGACCGCCATCGCGGCATCCTGCCCCTCGACACGGTCGAGGGCATCTGGCGGGTCATCATCTCCACCTTCACCTATGTGCAGGCGCCCTATGCGGTGCATGCCGACCTCGCCTCGGGCGAGGCGGCGATGCGCGATGCCTCGCGCTTCCATTTCGGCTTCACCGTGCCGTTCATCGGCCATATGGGCGCGTCCGGCGTCGTGGCTGCGGTAGCGCGCTCACGGGGCGATCTCGGCCTGGTGCCGGCCTTTGCCTCACCCTCCGCCGGTGCGTGGTGGACGGCGCTGGAAGGCGCGCACGCGCCGAAGATCATCGCCCGCCTTCCCTTCGTCGAACGGGCCGACCATCCCGCCGGCCTGCCGGTGTTCTGCATCGCCCATCCTGTCACCGACGGGGCGGTGACGGAGGTGGAAGCCTGGAGCCTGCACGTGTCGGGCTGGAACGCCCAGGCGGCGCGGGCGCTGGCCCCGCTCGCCGACGTGATTGCGGTACCCGACCGTGGGCTCGACGGGGCGGCGCTGCTCGCTTCCATCCCGGTGGGCGGGACTGTCAGCCTCGACACGGTGCTGGCGGCGCTGCGCGAGAGCGGCGCCTCGGTGCGCGCGGCGGCCCTCGTCGGCAGCCATGCGAGCCGCTATACCCACGCGCCGACGCCGCATGCGGCCACCCCGCACGCGCCGAAGGCTTGACCCCGGCGCCCTTCCGCCGTTCCTCCTCGCCACCGTCTTCTCCTCCTCGACTGCCGCCCATCGGAGCCCCGTCATGTCGACCGCCGCTTCCCGCCCCACCCGTCCCGTCCCGCGCGCCGGCGTCCTGGCGATCGAGGCCTATGTGCCGGGCAAGTCGCAGGGCGGCCCGGGGGTGAAGGTGCATAAGCTCTCGGCGAACGAAAATCCGCTCGGGCCCAGCGCGAAGGCCGTCGCCGCCTTCCAGTCGGCGAACGCGCTGGAGCTTTATCCCGACGGCTCCTCGACCAGGCTGCGCGAGGCCATCGCCGCCCAGTATGGGCTCGATCCAGCGCGCATCGTCTGCGGCACGGGCTCGGACGAACTGCTGATGCTGACCGCCGCCGCCTTCGCCGGGCCGGGCGACGAAGTGCTGTATTCGCAGCACGGCTTCCTCGTCTATCGCATCGCCGCTCTGGCGGCGGGGGCGACGCCGGTGGTGGCGCCGGAAAAGGACTACCGCACCGATGTCGACGCGCTGCTGGCGGCGGTAACGGACAAGACGCGCGTCGTCTTCCTCGCCAACCCCAACAACCCGACCGGCACCTATCTGCCCTTCGACGAGGTGAAGCGGCTGCAGCGCGGCCTGCCGCCGCATGTGCTGCTCGCGCTCGACGCGGCCTATGCCGAATATGTCCGCCGCAACGACTATGAGGCGGGTATCGAGCTGGTGGCGACCTGCCCGAATGTGGTCATGCTGCGCACCTTCTCCAAGATCTACGGCCTCGCGGCGCTGCGGGTCGGCTGGCTTTACGGGCCGGCGGAGGTCGCGGACGCGGTCAACCGCATTCGCGGGGCGTTCAACGTCTCCGCGCCCGGCCTCGCTGCTGCCGTGGCGGCAATCGAGGACACGGCGCACGTCGAGACCGCGGTGGCGCATAACGAGACCTGGCTGCCCTGGCTGGCGCAGGAACTCACCGCGCTCGGGCTGACCGTGACGCCCAGCGTGACCAACTTCCTGCTGGTGCATTTTCCGCCGACGCCCGGCCGCACGGCGAAGGAGGCCGACGCCTTCCTCAGCCAGCGCGGGCTCATCCTGCGGCGGGTGGATTCCTACGGCCTGCCGGACGCGCTGCGTGTGACCATCGGCACCGAGGAGGCCAACCGCCTGCTGGTGGAGGCGCTGAAGGCGTTCATGGCACGGGAGGCGGGCCATGGTGCTTGATCCGCCGCTGGCCCATCCCATCGTCGGCCGGCTCACCGTCATCGGCATCGGCCTCATCGGCTCGTCCATCCTGCGCGCGGTGAAGGCGCGGGGCCTCGCCGGCACGCTGGTGGCCTATGACGGGTCGGAGGCCGTGCGCGACCGGGTGCTCGCCCTCGGCATCGCCGATCTCGTGGCCACCACGCCGGCGCAGGCGGTGGCGGATTCCGACATCGTCATCCTGTGCGTGCCGGTCGGCGCCATGGGCGCGGTGGCGCAGGCCATCGCGCCGCATGTGAAGGCCGGCGCCATCGTCTCCGATGTCGGCTCGGTGAAGGGGGCGGTGGTGAGCGCGCTGCGCGCCCATCTGCCCGCTAATGTCCACATCGTGCCCGGCCATCCCGTGGCGGGCACGGAATATTCCGGCCCGGATGCCGGCTTCGCCACCCTGTTCAAGAACCGCTGGTCGATCCTTACCCCGCCCGAGGGCACGGACCCGGCGGCGGTCGCGACGCTGTCCGGCCTGTGGACGGCGATGGGCGCCAATGTCGAGACGATGACGCCCGAGCACCATGATTTGGTGCTGGCGATTACCTCGCATGTGCCGCACCTCATCGCCTACAACATCGTCGGAACGGCGGCGGATCTGGAGGCGGTGACGCAGTCCGAGGTGATCAAATACTCGGCCGGCGGCTTCCGCGACTTCACCCGCATCGCCGCTTCCGACCCGACCATGTGGCGGGACGTGTTCCTCAACAACCGCGAGGCGGTGATCGAGGTGCTGGGCCGCTTCACCGAGGACCTGATCGCCCTCCAGCGGGCAATACGCTGGGCGGAGGGCGACAAGTTGTTCGACCTGTTCACCCGCACCCGCGCCATTCGCCGCTCGATCATCGAGATCGGCCAGGAAACCGCCGCGCCGGATTTCGGGCGCGAACGGGACTGAGGCGCGCGGGGACTTACATCGCCGCGTTGGTCGCGTAGACGCGCAGCCGGTGCCCGTCGGGATCGAGGGCGACGAAGCTGCGGCCGAAGTCGAGGTCGGTCGGCGGGAGGGCGATCGGAACCCCCTTGGTCGCCCAGTTCTCATAGGCGGCGTCGACGGCGGCGGGGTCGGCGACCTTGAAGCCGATCTCGTTGCCCCCGGCGCGCAGATGCGGCCGCGGCGTCACCCCGTCGCGCTGCCACAGGCCGAGCGTCATGCCCGGCGCCAGCGGCAGCAGCGCGAAGGTCGCGCTCTGCTCTATCGGCTCGCGCTCCAGCAGCGCGCCGTAAAAGCGGGCGCTGGCAGGCGCGTCGTTGACATAAAGAAGAATGTTGCTGGCGTCGGTCATGGTCGGCCCCCATCGATGAATCGATGCGGCACGTTACGTGACCCTGCTGCCAGTTTGTGTCAGCAGGCTTCGGCCTTTGGCTGGTCGGCGGCGTGCTTCGCCTGTTTCCATTGCCGGATCAGCTCCGCCCGCCGCGTGGGGTAGCGGGCCTCCATCAGCTGCGCGTGCCCGATGCGGTCGGTGCGGAAGCTGCGGAAATCGCTGCGCAGCTCGCACCAGCCGATCAGCAGCCGCACCTGGTCGAAAAAGGCCAGCGCGAAGGGCCAGACGATGCGCTCGCTCGCCGTGCCGCCAGCGTCCTGATAGGCGAGGGTGAGCTTGCGCTCGGTGCGGATCGCCTTGCGCAGCAGCGCCGGATCGATGGAATCGGCGGGAATGGGCGCGCCCGGCGCCACGAACAGCGCCGAGGCTTCCATCTCGTCCCGCAGCTCGACCGGCAGCACCGCGCCGATGCGCGCGAGCGCCGACAGCGCCGCCTCGGCGAGCCGCCCGTCCGCGCGCCCGGCCACCCAGCGCGAGCCGAGCACCAGCGCCTCGATCTCCTCGGGCGGAAACATCAGCGGCGGCAGCAGGAAGCCGGGCCGCAGCACATAGCCGACGCCGGCCTCGCCCTCGATGGTCGCGCCCTGGGCCTGCAGCGCGGCAATGTCGCGGTAGAGGGTGCGCAGGCTCACCCCGATCTCGTCGGCCAGCACCCGCCCGCTCACCGGATGGCGGTGGCGGCGCAGGACGTGCAGCAGATCGAACAGGCGCTCGGAGCGGGACATAGGGCGATCCTACTCGCATCCGCCGCTGCCGGAAAATGGCAGCAGCCCGCGCCTTGCAGCGCGGGCTGCCCTTTCTGGCGCGTCAGCCGCTGGTCGGCATGACGAACTGGGCGCCCTCGCGAATGCCGGTGGGCCAGCGCGCGGTGGTCGTCTTCATCTTGGTGTAGAAGCCGACGCCTTCCATGCCATAGACGTTGCGGTCGCCGAACACCGAGCGCTTCCAGCCGCCGAAGGAGTGGAACGCCACCGGCACCGGGATCGGCACATTGATGCCGATCATGCCGGCCTTGGCGTCGCGGTCGAAGGCGCGGGCGCTGTCGCCGTCGCGAGTGAAGATGGCGGCGCCATTGCCGTATTCGTGGTCGTTGACCAGCTTCAGCGCCTCGTCATAGCGGTCGACGCGCACCACGGAGAGCACCGGGCCGAAGATCTCTTCCTTGTAGATCTTCATGTCGGGGGTCACCTTGTCGAACAGGCAGCCGCCGATGAAATAGCCGTTCTCATAGCCCTGCAGCTTCAGGCCGCGCCCGTCGACCACCAGCTCGGCGCCGGCGGCGACGCCGTCGTCGACATAGCCGGAAACCTTGGCGAGGTGTTCCTTGGTCACCAGAGGGCCCATCTCGCTGTCGCGGTCGAGGCCGGGGCCGACCTTGAGGGCGCGCACCTTCGGCACCAGCTTCTCCATCAGCGCGTCGCCGACGCCGCCGACCGCCACCGCGACCGAGACCGCCATGCAGCGCTCGCCGGCCGAGCCGTAGCCGGCACCCATCAGCGCGTCGACGGTCTTGTCGAGATCGGCGTCGGGCATCACCACCAGGTGGTTCTTGGCGCCGCACAGCGCCTGCGCCCGCTTACCGTGGGCGGCGGCGGTCTTGTAGACATATTCGCCGATGGCGGTGGAACCGACGAAGCTCACCGCCGCGACATCGGGGTGGGTGAGGAGGGCGTCGACCGCCTCCTTGTCGCCCTGCACGACATTGAACACGCCGGCCGGCAGGCCGGCCTCGGCGAGCAGTTCCGCCAGCATCAGCGACGGAGTCGGGTCCTTCTCCGAGGGCTTGAGCACGAAGGCGTTGCCGCAGGCCAGCGCCACCGGGAACATCCACATCGGCACCATGACCGGGAAGTTGAACGGGGTGATGCCGGCGACGACGCCCACGGGATGGCGGGCGGAGAACACGTCGACGCCGCGCGCCACCTGCTCGGTGAAGTCGCCGCGCATGAGGTGCGGGATGCCGCAGGCGAACTCCACCACCTCGATGCCGCGGGTGACTTCACCCTTGGCATCCTCGAAGGTCTTGCCGTGTTCGCGGGTGATGGCTTCCGCCAGGGCGTCGATGTCGCGCTCAAGCAGCGCCTTGAACTTGAACATGATGCGCGCGCGGGTCAGCGGCGGCGTGTCGGCCCAGGCGGGAAACGCCTTGGCGGCGGCGGCGACCGCCTCGCCCACCGTGGCGACGGAAGCGAGCAGCGCCTCGCCGGTCTGCGCGCCGGTGGAGGGGTCGAACACCGGGGACGTGCGCCCCGCCGTGGTCACCACCTTGCCGCCGATGTAATGCCCGATGACCGCCATGGCGACCTTCTCCTCTGGTTTTCCTGGCTGCGGTTTTGCTTGTTGAAAGTCGTCACTTCAACGACGATGTTTTCCCATCCGTTGTGCGGCTGCGCACATTGCGATAGGCAGCATGCCATGGATTGGGACCATCTACGCATCTTCCTCGCCGTGGCCCGCGCCGGCCAGATGCTGGCGGCGGCGCGCCAGCTCGGGCTGGACCACGCCACCGTCGGCCGACGCCTCGGAGCGCTGGAGGCGAGCCTCGGCTCCAAGCTGCTGGAGCGGCGGACCACGGGGAGCGAACTCACCCCGGCCGGCGAGCGGCTGCTGGCGCATGCCGAGCGCATCGAGACCGAGATGCTGCAGGCGCAGGCGGCGTTGGGCAATGTCGATCTCGCTTTGGCCGGCACGGTGCGCATCGGCGCGCCGGACGGGTTCGGCACCTATTTCCTCGCCGCGCGTCTGGGACGCCTCGCCGAGGAGCATCCGGGGCTGTCGATCCAGCTGGCGCCGCTGCCGCGCAGCTTCTCGCTGCCGAAGCGCGAGGTGGATATCGCGGTGACGCTTCAAAGGCCGAGCGAGGGGCGGCTGGTGGCGCGCAAGCTCACCGACTACACGCTCGGCGTCTATGCCTCGCGCGACTATCTCGACCGCACCGGGCCTGTCGCCACGCTGCGCGACGTCACCGGGCGGCTGCTGGTCACCTATGTGTCCGATCTCGTCTATTCGCCAGCGCTCGACTATTTCGAGGTGTTCCGCGAGGTCGAGGCGCGGCGCATGGAATGTGCCAGCGTGGTCGGGCAGATGGAAGCGGTTCGGGCGGGCGGCGGCATCGGCATCCTGCACGACTATGCCGCGCTGGCGCATCCCGAACTGGTGCGGCTGCTTCCCGAGCTGAGCTTCCGCCGCGCCTACTGGCTCGTCACCCATGCCGACATCCGTGATCTCCGGCGCATCCGCACGGTGGAGGATTTCATCGCCGGCGCGGTGCGCGAGGCGCGGGCAGGCTTCACGCGGGAGCCGGTGCCGGATGAGGCAAGGCGGGACGACGCGGCGCCGGTGCAGGCCTGAGGCGCTGGTTGGCTCACGCGCCGGTGCGCTGGTGATGCGCGCAGGCGCCGTGGTCGGCGAGGATCTCGATCACCCGGCAACTGGCGACATGGCCGTGTGCGCAGCCTTCCACCATGCGCTCCAGCTCGGCACGCAGCGCGGTGAGGCTGGCGATGCGGCGTTCCACGCTGGCGAGATGATCGCGGGCGATGGCGTCGGCGGCAGCACAGGACTGGTCCGGCGCGTCCTGCAATTGCAGCAGGGTGCGGATCGCGTCGATCTCGAAGCCGAGTTCCCGCGCGTGGCGGATGAAGGCCAGCCGCCGCAAATCCTCGTCGCCATAGGCGCGGCGGCCGCCCTCGGTGCGCGGCGGCGCGGGCAGCAGGCCGATCTCCTCGTAATAGCGGATGGTCGGCACCTTCACGCCGCTGTCGCGCGCCGCGTCGCCGATCGTGTAGATGCCGTTCATTTCGCACTTGCTCCTCTAGTCGCTAGAGGAAGTAGGGTCTCCCGGCTGCCGCAGCAAGGCGGGGCGCAGGAGACGCGACATGTCGGCCGAGAAGACCCGTTACCGCATCGAGGGGATGGATTGCGCGTCCTGCGCGATGAAGATCGAGACAGCGGTCCGGCGCGTCGACGGCGTCGCTTCCGTGGCGGTCTCGGTGACGGCGGGTACGATGACGGTGGAACATGCAGGAGCGGACCTGCCGCTGGTGGAGCGCCGTGTGGCGGGGCTGGGCTACGGCATCACCCCGATGGCGTCGGCCGCGACGGCACCGGCGGCCGCCGCCGATCAACACCATGCGCACGGGCTGGGCTGCGGCCACGACCATGACCATGAAGCGCACGACCATTCCGGGCATGACCACGCCGGTGACGCTCATGACGCGCCTTCCCGCTCCGACGGCCATGTGCCCGCCCGCGCTTCGGCGGGCGACGGTCACGACCACGCGCATCTCGCGCTGGACGGCCCGTGGTGGCAGACCGGCAAGGCGCGGCTTACGCTTCTCTGCGGCGCCGCGCTGGCGGCCGCCTATGGGCTCGGCCATTTCTTTCCCGGCCTCGACCCCTGGATCTTCATCGCGGCGCTGATGATCGGCCTGGTGCCGATTGCCCGCCGCGCGGTCATGGCCGGGCTTTCCGGCACGCCCTTCTCCATCGAGACGCTGATGACCATCGCCGCCATCGGCGCCGTCATCATCGGTGCTTCGGAGGAAGCGGCGGCGGTGGTGTTCCTGTTCCTCGTCGGCGAGTTGCTGGAAGGTGTCGCCGCCGGCCGGGCGCGCAGCTCCATCCGCGCCCTCACCGCGCTGGTGCCGAAGACCGCCCGCTTGGTCGAAGGCGGCGCGACGCGCGAGGTGCCGGCCGAGAGTCTCAAGATCGGCGACGTGATCCTCGTCCGCCCCGGCGAGCGCCTGCCCGCCGATGGCGAGGTGCTGGAGGGGGCGGGCTCGGTGCACGAGGCGCCGGTGACGGGGGAGAGTGTGCCGGTGGCCAAGCAGGCGGGGGACAGCGTGTTCGCCGGCACGGTGAACGGGGAAGCCGCGCTCACTTTGCGCGCCACCACGGCGCCTTCCGACAACACCATCGCCCGCGTGGTGCGCCTCGTCGAGGAGGCGCAGGAGAGCAAGGCGCCGACCGAGCGTTTCATCGACCGCTTCGCGCGCTGGTACACGCCTCTGGTGGTCGTGGTCGCGGCGCTGGTCGCCGTCGTGCCGCCGCTCGCCTTCGGCGCGGCCTGGGACGAATGGATCTACAAGGGCCTCGCCTTGCTGCTGATCGGCTGTCCCTGCGCGCTGGTCATCTCGACCCCCGCCGCCATCGCCGCCGGCCTGGCGGTAGGCGCGCGGCGCGGCCTGCTGATCAAGGGCGGCGCGGTGCTGGAGTCGTTGCGCACCATCGATGCCGTGGCGTTCGACAAGACCGGCACGCTGACCGAGGGCAAGCCCGCGGTCACCGACATCGTGACCTTTGCCGGCGACGAGGCCAGCCTCCTCGGCCGCGCCGCCGCGCTTGAATCCGGCTCCACCCACCCGCTCGCCACCGCCATTCTTGCGGCGGCGGAAGCGCGCGGCCACCCCGTGCCCCCCGTGCGCGCCGCCGCCGCGCGCG
>JAEYTJ010000156.1 GCA_023434095.1 Pseudomonadota bacterium
GCCCGGCAGGAACGGCTGCGCGATCATGCACTCGCCCTGTTCGCGGACCTGCCGTCCCTGCTCGGCCGCGCGCCCGACCGCGCCGCGCTGCGGGGGCTGGCCAGTGCCGGGGATGAGGTCGCGCCGATGCTGCGCCACCATGTGCTCGGCCGGGATATCGATCTCGCAAACGCCACCCCGGGTGAGCTGGCCCGCTGGCTGGCGGCGGCGCCCAGCCCCGTTGCCGCGCTGCTCGCCAATATCCGCGCCAGCGTCGATCCCGCCTGGGGGCGCGCGGAACGGCCTTTGCCCGTCCCGGCCGACATCGCGGCCGCCCTTGAGGCCGGCGCCCCCACCGCGCCGCGCGAGACGACCGCCGCCGATGCGTGGCGCGCGGCGCCGCTCCTGAACGAACTGCACGCGAGCGAGGGCGCGAGCCTCTTCCTGCGGACGCTGGCCCGGCTGCTCGACCTGCTCGGCTGTCTCGCTCCCGAGGCCTGCGACCTGCCGGAAACCCTTCCGGCAGCCGGTGAGGGAATCGGCCTCGCCCGTGCCGCGCGCGGTGTGCTGGCGCACCGCGCCCGCGTCGTCGTCGGGATCGTCACCGATTATCGCGTCCTCTCGCCGAGCGCATGGAATCTCGCGCCGGACGGGCTGCTGGCGAGCATGCTCGCGGCGCTGCCGATGAACCACCGGACGCCGATGCTGGCGCGCCTCGTCATTTCCTGCGTCAATCCGTGCGTGAAGGTCACGCTGCGGCTCGACGCGCGGGAGGACGCCCATGCATGAGATGGCGCTGTGCGAGAGCCTGCTCGATCAGCTGAAGGACGCCGCCCGCACCCATGGCTTCGCCAGGGTCACGAAGGTGCGGCTGGTCGTCGGCCCCTTCGCCGGTGTGGAGGTGGAGGCACTGCGCTTCGGCTTCGACGTGGTGATGCGCGGCTCGCTCGCCGAAACGGCGGAACTGGACATTCTGGACGAGCCCGGCACCGCCTGGTGCTTCGACTGCAGCACCACGGTGGGGCTGGCGAACCGCCTCTCCCCGTGCCCCGCCTGCGGCGGCGAGCGGTTGCTGCCCAATGGCGGCACCGACATGCGTATCAAGGATCTGGAGGTGGTGTGATGTGCGTGACTTGCGGCTGCGGATCGGACGACGTCACCATCTCGGGCGCCCATGGCGAGGCCCGCCACGGCCATTCTCACCCCCACGACCACGGGCATCACGAACACGGGCATCACCATGCCGCGCCGGCGGACAGCCGGAGGGTGGAAATCGAGCGCGGCATTCTCGCCAAGAACGACGCCTTCGCCGCGCAGAACCGCTCCCGGTTCAAGGCGGGCGGCATCATCTCGCTGAACCTTCTCGCCGGACCCGGCGCGGGCAAGACGACGCTGCTGGTCGAAACCCTGCGTGCGCTCGGCGGGCGCATGCCCGCGGCGGTGATCGAGGGCGACCAGCAGACGGCGAACGACGCCGAGCGCATCCGCGCCACCGGGACGCCGGCCGTGCAGATCAACACCGGCAAGGGCTGCCATCTCGACGCGCATATGGTCGGCCACGCGCTGGAGGAACTGCCCCTGCCGCCGGGCGGCCTGCTGTTCATCGAGAATGTCGGCAACCTCGTCTGCCCCGCCGCCTTCGATCTCGGCGAGGACCAGCGGGTGACGCTGCTCTCGGTGACGGAGGGCGAGGACAAACCGCTGAAATACCCTGATATCTTCGAGGCCGCCGATCTCGTCCTGCTCACCAAGACCGACCTGCTGCCGCATCTCGATGTCGATGTCGCGCTGATCGAGCGCAACATCGCCCGCGTCAATCCGGTCGCCTCGGTCCTGCATGTGAGCGCGAAGACCCCCGAGGGCCTGGCCGCCTGGCTGGGCTGGCTCGCCGAGGTGCGGCGCCGGCGCCTTGCCGCACTCGCCGCCGAGACCGAGGACAAGGCACGCGCGCTGCGCGCGGCGGCGGAGGCGCTGACGTGAGCCAGACCCGCCCCGGCATCCTCATCGTTGACGACGAGCCGCGCTCGGTCGAGGTGATCGCCCGCGTGCTGGGCGAGGACTTCGAGGTGTTCACCGCGCTCGGCGCCGCGAGCGCGCTGGAGGTGCTGGAGAATGAGTGGGTCCAGGTCATCTTCTGCGACCAGCGCATGCCGGAGCGTTCGGGTGTCGACCTGCTCACCGAGGTCCGTCGCCGCTGGCCGGACATCGTGCGCATCATCGTCACCGGCTACACCGACCCGCGGGACATGATCGGCGCCATCAACGAGGCCGGCATCTACCAGTTCATCACCAAGCCCTGGCATCCGGACCAACTGCTGCTGGCGGCGCAGGGGGCGGCGCGGCTCTATCATCTCCAGCGCGAGCACGACCGGCTCTCGCTCGAATTGAAGCTGGCCGCGCCGGCCGCCGAGGTCCGCTATGCCGAGCAGCACGAGCGTGTGCTGCACAACTTCCATTTCGACGCGCTGGTGCGCACGCCCGCCAGCCCGCTGAACGAGGTCTGCCGGCGTGCCGCGCAGGTCGCCGCCTTCGACATTCCGGTGCTGGTGCTGGGCGAGACCGGCACCGGAAAGGAACTGCTGGCGCGTGCCATTCACTATTCGAGCCTGCGCTCGGAACAGCCCTTCTTCGCGGTCAATTGCGGGGCGATCCCCGACGAATTGCTGGAATCGGAGCTGTTCGGCCACAAGAAGGGTTCCTTCACCGGCGCCCACGCCACGCGCATCGGCCTCCTCGACCAGGCCGATGGCGGGACGATCCTGCTCGACGAGATCGGCGACGTGTCGCCGGCCTTTCAGGTCAAGCTGCTGCGCTTCCTGCAGGAAGGGGAAATCCGCCCGGTCGGCGCCAACGAGACGCGGCGGGTGGATGTGCGCATCCTCGCCGCCACCCATCGCGATCTCGCCGGCGAGGTGAAGGCTGGCCGCTTCCGCGAGGACCTCTATTACCGGCTCGCCGCCATGGTGCTGACCTTGCCGCCGCTGCGCGAGCGCCGGGGCGACCTGCGGGTGCTGGCGCCGCGCATCCTCGACAGCCTGTCCAGCGCGCATGGCAAGCACACCCACGGCTTCACCGAGGAGGCGCTGGCCTGCATCGAGGCCTATGACTGGCCGGGTAATGTGCGCGAGTTGCAGAACGAGCTGACGCGCATGCTGGTGCTCGCCGGGGGCGGGGCGCTGGGGGCCGATCTCCTCTCGCCGCATGTGCTGCGCGGCGCCGCCGCTTCCAGCGCGCAGGCCGCCCCCGCCGATCTCGCCGTCAAGGACAGCGGTCCGCTGAAGGACCGCATCGAGCGCATGGAAGCGCTGATCCTGATGGAAACGCTGCTGCGCTGCCGCTGGAATAAGAGCCGCGCGGCAGAGGAACTCGGCCTGTCGCGGGTCGGCCTGCGCGCCAAGCTCGACCGCTACGGAATCGCCCGCGACGGCACTTTTGGCCGCAGCCATTGAGGAGAAACCGCCATGTGTCTCGGCATTCCCGGCCGCATCGTCGCCATCGTCGATGAAGAAGCCATGCTCGCCAGCGTCGACGTGTCCGGCGTGCGCCGCACCGTCGATGTCGTCTGCGTCGCCGAGCCCGGCCGCCCGCTCGACGGACTGATCGGCGCCTGGGTGCTGGTGCATGTCGGTTTCGCCATGAGTGTCATCGACGAGGAAGAGGCCGCCGCCACGCTGAAGGTGCTGACCGAGATCGGCGAGGCGGAGGGCGAGATCGAGGCGATCCGCACCGGCAGCGTCGAGCCTTTCCATCCATCCCCCGCAGCGCGGGCGCAGTGAGCGGAGTTCCGTGATGCGTTACGTCGATGAATTCCGCGACCCGGCCCTGGCGCGCGGCCTGATCCGCGAGATCGAGACCCTCGCCGCGCGCATGGAGCGCGGGCGCGACCGGCCCTTTTCCATCATGGAAGTCTGCGGCGGGCACACCCACGCCATCTTCCGCTACGGGCTGGAGGGGCTGCTGCCCGACATCATCGAGTTCGTGCACGGCCCCGGCTGCCCGGTCTGCGTGCTGCCGATGGGGCGCGTCGACGACTGCGTCGCCATCGCCGACCGGCCGGAGGTGATCTTCGCCACTTTCGGCGACGCCATGCGGGTGCCGGGCTCGCGCAAGAGCCTGCTTGCCGCCAAGGCCGACGGCGCCGATGTGCGCATGGTCTATTCGCCTTTGGACGCGCTGGCGCTGGCGCGGCGGAACCCGGATCGGGAGGTGGTGTTCTTCGGCCTCGGCTTCGAGACCACCATGCCTTCCACCGCGCTCACCGTGCTGCGCGCGGCACGCGAGGGCATCGCGAATTTCTCGGTCTTCTGCAACCACATCACCATCATTCCGACCCTGCGCGCGCTGCTGGAGATGCCCGATCTCGGCATAGACGGCTTCATCGGGCCGGGCCATGTCTCGATGGTCATCGGCACCGAGCCCTATCGCTTCATCGCCGAGGAGTTCGCCAAGCCGATGGTGGTCGCCGGCTTCGAGCCGATCGACCTGTTGCAGTCCCTGCTGATGGTGCTGCGCCAGCTGGAGGAGGGGCGCGCCGCCATCGAGAACCAGTACGCCCGCGTGGTGCCGGATGCCGGCAATGCCCGCGCCATGGGCGCGGTCGCGGAGGTGTACGAGCTGAGGCCGACCTTCGAGTGGCGCGGCCTCGGCTCCATCGCCCGTTCCGGCGTGCGTCTGCGCGAGGCCTATGCCCGCTTCGACGCCGAGCGGCGCTTCGCCGTGCCGGAGGTGCAGGTGGCCGATCCGGCCGCCTGCCGCTGCGGCGAGGTGCTGACCGGGCAGCTCAAGCCCTGGGCCTGCCCGGTGTTCGGCACCGGCTGCACGCCGGAAATGCCGCTGGGGGCGCTCATGGTGTCCTCCGAGGGGGCCTGCGCCGCCTATTACCAATATGGCGGCCTGCGCCAGCCGCATCTGGAGGGCGCGGCATGAACTCCGCCTTTCCTCCCGCTGCCGTTGCCCGGCGGGCTTTGCCGAAGGCGGTCACGCTGGCCCATGGCGGCGGCGGCAGCGCCATGCGCGACCTGATCGACGAGGTGTTCATCGACACCTTCAAGGGCACGGCCGGCGCGCCCGAGGACCAGGCCCGCTTCGACCTCGCCGCGCTGATGGCGCAGGGCGACCGCCTCGCCTTCACCACGGACGGATTCGTGGTCGATCCGCTGTTCTTTCCCGGTGGCGACATCGGCAAGCTAGCAGTCTGCGGCACGATCAACGACCTCGCGGTCGGCGGTGCCCGCCCCGTGGCGCTTTCCTGCGCGGTGATCATCGAGGAGGGGTTGGCGCTCGACACATTGCGCAAGGTGGCGCTTTCCATGGCCGAGACGGCGCGGGCGGCGGGCGTGCCGATCGTCACCGGCGACACCAAGGTCGTGGCACGCGGCGCCTGCGACAAGCTGTTCATCACCACGTCAGGCATCGGCGTGGTCCGTGCCGGCGTCGAGGTCGGCATCGGCCGCGCGCGGCCGGGCGATGTCGTATTGGTCAACGGCCAGCTCGGCGACCATGGCGCGGCGATCCTGAATGCGCGGGGCGACCTGGCGCTCGAGACCGACATCGAGAGCGACTGCGCGCCGCTGCACGATCTCATCGACCGTCTCATCGCGGCGGCACCGGGCGTGCGGATGATGCGGGATGCGACGCGCGGCGGTGTCGCTGCCGTGCTCAATGAGCTCGCCTCGGCGAGCGGGGTCGGCATACGCCTCCGCGAAGCCGACACGCCCATCCGCGCCGATGTGCAGGGCTTCTGCGAAATCCTCGGCCTCGATCCGCTCTACCTCGCCAATGAGGGCAAGATCGTCGCCGTCGTCCCGCCGGAGGAGGCGGCCGCCGCCCTGCGGGCCCTGCGCGATCATCCCCTTGGACGGGGAAGCGCCGCCATCGGCCTTGTGACGGAGACGCGGCCCGGCCGGGTGGTGATGGAAACCCTCTTCGGCGGCGAACGCATCGTCGACATGCTGGTGGGCGATCAACTGCCCCGCATCTGCTGACGCACCCGCCCAAGCGGCGACGCGGCTGGGAGCCGAAATCCACGCGGACCGCGGCGCCGGGTGAGGCGCTATGCGATCTTGAGCCGGCCGAGATGGCCAATCGCGACGCGCCCGATGGTCCAGGCTTGTATCCAGAACCAGGACATGTTCGGTATCTCGTTGAGTCTTGTGATCTCGGGACAGGCGGGATTTTTGACCCTAGAGTAGTTCTAATTCTTTGTAGTTGCGCATGAATTCGCTTCTGCTAGTGAACGTTGACAGCGTTCAGCGGAAGGCCCGGAGGGGTAGCGAATTGAGTGCGACCGTCGCCGCCATCTTCCTGAACAATCGCAGATCGCTGATCTGGAGCGTGATGCGCATCGTGCGCGATGCGCAGACGGCGGAAGATGTCGCGCAGGAAACCTATGTCCGTGCGGTTCGCGCGGCGGAAACCGCCCCGATCGAGCACGTCGAAGCATTTCTGCACCAGACCGCCCGCAATCTCGCGATCAACCACAAGCGGCGCCTTGATATGCGCGGCAGGATCGAGCGCAGCGATCTTCCGGATACCGACGTCGAGAATATTGCGTCGTCCGCCCCCTCTCAGGAAG
>JAEYTJ010000191.1 GCA_023434095.1 Pseudomonadota bacterium
GGTGCTGAGCCCGCAGATTTTGATTTCAAGCGACAAGGCCGCCTCCTCGGAAGAGAGCCACCTAGCACGGAACCGCCTCGCGAATCGAGGGCGTCGCCGACGCGCGGGCGGAAGCATGCCGACACGCTTCGGGAAAGGCGGCCCCGGAGTTCGGCCGGGCGCCGCCGGCTGGCGCACGGCCCCGGGCGGCAGGATGCATGGATACTGGAAACGGATGGCAACGGGCTTTTTCCCTTTCCCGGGTCATTCCCCTCGACGGCAATGCGCTCTAGCGTGGCCGCGCCTTGGCCGGCCACCCGTCACGCGGCCCGGCGTTCAGGAGACGTCTTTCGTCATGACCTCCGGCGCGTCCGACGCTCTTCCGATCAAAGTCTTCGTGCAGCTGTCGCACGGCCAGGACGCCGCCGAATGGGAGCGCCGCTGGCGGGTCGGCGAACTGGTCGGCCTCAACGACCCCTCCCCCTATGGCTACCGGAGGGCCGAGCGCCAGGGCTGCGAGGTCCGCTTCTCGCACGCGGCCGCGGAGGGGCTGCTCGGGAAGGGCCTGCGCGGCGTGCTGCGGCTGGCGCTCGGGTTCGATCTCGTCCATGCCTTCCGCAACCGGGCGGAGATCTTCCGGTCCGACATCGTATGGACGCACACCGAGGCGCAGTTCCTCGGCGTGGCGGCGCTGCTGTCGCTGTCGAGGCGCCCGTCCCGGCCCAGGCTTCTCGGCCAGTCGGTGTGGCTGATGGACGGCTGGCGGCGCCTGTCGCCGCTCCACCGCGCCCTCTACCGGCGGCTGATCCGGCGGGTCGATGTCCTGACGTTCCATTCGCCGGAAAACCGGCGCCGGGCGCAGGAGGTCCTCGCTCGCGAGGATGCCGAACTGGTGCTGTTCGGCATCCCCGCGGAGACCGTGTTCCCCCCGGCACGCCCGGCCGTGCGGCCGGTGAAGGTTCTCAGTGTGGGGAACGACCGGCATCGCGACTGGGCGACGCTCGTGGCGGCGCTGGGGAGCCAGGAGGGCATCGAGCTCACCATCGTCTCGCGCACCATCGACCGCGCGCTGGCCCTTCCGCACGCCAACATCCGCATCGTCGAGGCGACGCACAATGACGAGCTGCTGCGTCTTTACGAGACGTGCGCGATCCTGGCGGTGCCGCTGAAGGAGAACCTCCACGCCAGCGGCATCACCGTGATGCAGGAAGCGGCGCTGTACGGGCTGGCGCTGGTCGCCAGCCGCACCGGCGGCCTCGATGCCTATTTCGGCGCGGAAGAGGCGACCTACGTCCCGGTGGGCGATGCCGCCGCGCTGCGGACGGCGGTGCGCGACCTCGCCGCCGATCCCGCCCGGCGGGATGCTCGCGCCGCCGCCGCCCAGCGCCGGATGACCTCGGGAGCGCTCGGCTGCGACGCCTTCATCCGCCGGCATGTCGAGCTGTCGCGCCGCGCCCTCGGGCGCGTTTGAGCGAGGCGGGGCGGTCTCGACGCGCCCGCCAAATCCCCTCTTTCGCTGCGGTAGCTCACGTGCTACACAAACTTCAGTGTGAAATAATTTTATTCACGTTATTTATACGTATATACGGCAGCGACGCCCTCGTCGCGCCCGTTCGTGGAGACTGCCCATGCGCTTCCCGCGCCGCCTGATCCTGACCGCAGCCCTCGCCGCCGTGCTGGCCCCGCTCGCCCTTGCCGTGCCGCAGGCCCGCGCCGCCGAGCCGAACCAGATCCTCAACGCCTCCTACGACATCGCCCGCGAGCTTTTCGACGCCGAGAACAAGCAGTTCGAGCCGGCCTACAAGGCGAAGACCGGCAAGGAGATCAAGGTCAACCAGAGCCATGCCGGCACCTCCAAGCAGGCGCGCTCGATCGTCGAGGGCCTCGAGGCCGACGTGGTGACCTTCAACCAGATCACCGACATCACCTTCCTCGTCGACAAGGGCTTCGTCGCCAAGGACTGGCAGTCGCGCCTGCCGAACGGTTCCTCGCCCTGGTACTCGTTCCCGGCCTTCCTCGTGCGCGAGGGCAACCCGAAAAACGTCAAGAACTGGGACGACCTCGTCCGCGACGACGTGAAGCTGGTGTTCCCGAACCCGAAGACCTCGGGCAATGCCCGCTACACCTACCTCGCCGCCTATGCCTTCGCGCTGGAGAAGTTCAACGGCGATAGCGCCAAGGCCGACGCCTTCGCAAAGAAGCTGCTCTCCAATGTCGTCGTGTTCGACACGGGCGGGCGCGGCGCCACCACCTCCTTCGTCGAGCGCGAGCAGGGCGACGTGCTCATCACCTTCGAGGCCGAGGTGATCGGCGTGAAGGACGCCTACAAGGACAAGAACTTCCAGGTCGTGGTGCCGGAAGTCAGCCTGCTCGCCGAGTTCCCCGTCGCGGTGGTGGACAAGGTGGTGGACAAGCGCGGCTCGCGCCAGATCGCCACCGACTACCTGACCTATCTCTATTCGCCCGAGGGCCAGAAGGTCGCCGCCGAGCTGAACAACCGCGTCGTCGACCCCACGGTCGCCGAGGCGTTCAAGGCCAAGTTCGCCCCCGTCCGCCTCGTCAAGGTTGAGGACGTGTTCGGCGGCTGGGCGAACGCGCAGAAGACCCACTTCGCCTCCGGCGGCAAGCTCGACGAGCTGTTCGTCGCCCCGTGACCGGGTTGGTTAGCACGCGATGACGGTGTGAATATTCGTTTCGTGCTGGACTTATCCGTTGAACTGCGGCATGGCCGGGCTCGTCCCGGCCATTGCCTTTTCACCGCTGCCCGACCCCGGTCGGTGCGACCGACGCAAGGAGCCGCCCGTTGAACCGCGTCGTACCGGGCTTCCCGCTCTCGCTCGGCATCACCGTGCTCTATCTCAGCCTGATCGTGCTGCTGCCGCTCGGCGCGCTGGTCTGGCAGGCGCTGGATGTCGGCTGGGAACGCTACCTCGCCATCATGAGCGGGGCGCGCACCTTGGCCGCCTTCCGCGTCACCCTGTCCACGGCGGCGCTGGCGACCGTGTTCAACTGCATCTACGGCCTGGCACTGGCCTGGGTGCTGGTGCGCTACGAGTTTCCCGGCAAGCGCTATCTGGACGCGCTGGTCGACGTGCCGTTCGCCCTGCCGACCGCGGTCGCCGGCCTCGCGCTCTCCGCCCTGTTCGTGAAGAACGGCTGGTTCGGCGCCCCGCTGGCGGCACTCGGCATCGAGGTCGCCTACACCCCGCTCGGCATCGCCACCGCCATGGCGTTCACCTCCATCCCCTTCGTGGTGCGCACCGTGCAGCCGGTGCTGGAGGACCTCGCCGCCGATGTCGAGGAAGCCGCCGCGACGCTCGGCGCCTCGGACCTGCGCATCTTCGCCCGCATCATCTTTCCGGCCATCCTGCCGGCGTTCCTCACCGGTGCCTCGCTCAGCTTTGCCCGCTCGCTGGGTGAGTTCGGGGCCATCATCTTCATTGCCGGCAACCTGCCGCTGAAGACGGAAGTGGTCTCGCTGCTCACCTTCATCCGCATCGAGGAATATGACTACCCGGCGGCGGCCGCCATCGCCGCGACGCTGCTCGGCTTCGCCTTCGTCATGCTGTTCCTGGTCAACATGATCCAGCTCTGGCAGCAGAAACGCATCGGCACGGGGGATTGACCATGGCCCGCGAACCCGTGCCCCCCGCCGCCGCCCAGGGTCCCCGCCGCATCCGCGTCGGCGACGGGCCGACGACGCGCCTGCTGCTGGTCGGGGGCGTGCTGCTCGTCACCGCGCTGGTGCTGGTGGCACCGCTGCTGGCGATCTTCGCCGAGGCCTTCCGCCATGGCGCTGCCGCCTATGCCGCCTCCTTCACCGCGCCGGACACGCAATACGCCATCGGCCTCACCGTGTTCACCGCGCTGATCGTGGTGCCGATCAATGTGGGCTTCGGCATCGCCGCGGCGTGGTGCATCGCCAAGTTCCGCTTCCCCGGCCGCAACCTTCTGGTGGCGCTGGTGGAGCTGCCCTTCTCCATCTCGCCGATCATCGCCGGCGTCGCCTATCTCTTCGTCTATGGCGCGCAGGGCCTGCTCGGCCCGTGGCTGGCCGAGCACGACATCAAGGTGATGTTTGCCGTGCCGGCGATCATCCTCGCCAGCCTGTTCGTCACCGCTCCTTTCGTCGCCCGCGAACTGATCCCGTTGATGATTGCGCAGGGCTCGGAGGAAGAAGAGGCGGCGGTGACGCTGGGGGCGGGCGGCTGGCGCATATTGCGCCTCGTCACCCTGCCCAATGTGCGCTTCGCCCTGCTCTACGGCGCCGCGCTGTGCAATGCGCGCGTCATGGGCGAGTTTGGCGCGGTGTCCATCGTCTCCGGCAACATACGCGGCCAGACCAACACGCTGCCGCTGCAGATCGAGCTGCTCTACCAAGACAACAACGCGGTGGCGGCGTTCGCGGTGGCGACGCTGCTGACGCTCGTGGCGCTGGTGACGCTGGTGGCGAAGGCGATCATTGAGCGCCTCGACGCCGCGCGGGTGAAGGCGCAGGGCACGCCGGGGCACTGATTTCCGCCGTCATGGCCGGGCCCGTCCCGGCCATCCACGTCTGCGATCACGCTGAAATCGTGGAGCCACGGGCCAAGCCCGGGGATGACGAGACGATCAGCCCTTCAGCGCCTTCCACACCAGCTCGGCGGCGGCGAGGTCCTCGATGGCGGTGCCGACGGACTTGAACAGCGTGATCTCCTCGGCGCTGGCGCGGCCCTTGGCGGTGCCGGCGGTCAGCTCGAACAGGTCGCCGTGAATGTCCTCCGCCGCGAGAACGCCGCTGGCCAGCGGGATGACGATGTCGCCGGCTTCCTTGCCCGCCCCGGCGCGGGTGTCGACATAGACCCGCGCCCGGCGGATCGCCGCGTCGTCGGCCTCGCGCATGATCGGGGTGAAACCGCCCACGAGGTCGACATGCTGGCCCGGCGCGAGCAGGCGCCCCTCGACCAGCGGCTCAGGCGAGAGCGTCGCCGAGGTGACGATGTCGGCCCCGGCAATGGCGGCGCTCCGGTCGGTCTCGGCCGTCGCGTCGAAGCCCTCGCTGCGCAGGCTTTCCGCCAGCGCCTCCGCCTTGGCGGGCGTGCGGTTCCACACCGCGATGGAGCTGATGGGGCGCACGCTGGCATGGGCGCGGGCGAGATAGGGGGCGAGCGCCCCCGCACCGATCACCGCCAGCCGCGTCGCGTCTTCGCGGGCGAGGTAGCGGGCGGCGAGCGCGGAGGCGGCGGCGGTGCGCCAGACGGTGAGGGCGCGGGCGTCCATCACCGCGAGCGGCTGGCCGGTGGCGCCGGAATTGAGCAGGTAGAGCCCGGTGATGCTCTCCAGGCCCCGCGCATTGTTGCCGGGGAACACCGTCACCAGCTTGGTGCCGTAGACGTCGTCCTCGGTGCCCTCGCTGGTCCAGGCCGGCATCAGCAGCGCGGTCGCGTCGCCGTCGGGGCGCGCCATGGTGTGATGGTGGCGCACCGGCACGGTGATGCGGCGGCGAAAGGCGGCCTCGAGGGCGTCGATCAGCGCGGGAAAGGTCAGCAGCCCGGCGATCTCGCCGGACGACACGAAACGCAGCTCGCTCATGGGGACGTCCCGTCAGGCCGCGTCGCGGCGATGGGTGAGGACGGGCCGGGTCACCGGGTCGCGGCTGGCGGCGCGCAGTTCCTCCACCTCGGCATGGGCCGAGCGCGCCTCGCGGGCCGAACGGCGGGCCGCCTTGCGGTAGCGGCCCTGGCTCAGCCACGCCGCCACGCCGCCCAGCACCACGCCGACGATCATCGCCGCGAAGATGACGAGAAACAGCGGCGCCTCCACCGACCAGCCCCCGGCCCCGGTCAGCGGGTCGATTACCAGCGACACCGGGTGGCGGTTGGCCACGGCCAGCATGACGAGCCCGACCGAAACCGGCAGGACGATGAGGATCAGCAGTAGACGACGCAGCACGACTTCTCCCTCGGGACAGCCTTATTCCAGGTCGACGCCATCGTTCAGGCGCTCGCGCATTTCCTTGCCCGTCTTGAAATAGGGCACGGCCTTGCCGTCGACATCCACATGCTCGCCGGTGCGCGGGTTGCGGCCGGTGCGGGCCGGGCGCGCCTTCACGGAGAAGGCCCCGAAGCCGCGCAGTTCGACGCGGTCGCCGCGGGCGAGCGCCGCGACGATTTCATCGAGAATGGCATTCACGATGTTCTCGACATCGCGTTGGTAGAGATGCGGATTCGCTTCAGCGATCCGCTGCACCAGTTCGGACTTGATCATCGACGCCCCGGCCCCTTTTTCGTTCGGCTCGTCGGTACTCCAAAAAATTTATATTTTGGAAGCTCTTGGCCCCGTCTAGCCTCCGCGAGGGTGCCAGAGGGCCAGAAGACCGTCAAGGCGGGCCTGCGCAGCGGCCCCGCCGGCCGCATCTGCCACGATACGGGCGATATCTTCAAGCCCGATCAAGGACATCAGGCGTATCGAAATACCGTGGAGCCAGCCGAATTCGTCGCCGGCGCGGCTTGTGTGCCAGTCGCGTACGGGAAGATCCTTATCGACCCCCTTTTCACGCTCCAGCCAGTCGCGGCCGGTGCGCTCGTCGCCGATCTCGTCGATGAGGCGCATCGGCAGCGCCTGATGGCCGGTGAAGACGCGTCCGTCGGCGGCAAGGGCGAGCTTCTCGCCGTCCAGCAGCCGGCGTTCCGCCACCAGCCCCTTGAACCAGTCATAGCTGTCCTCGACCAGCGAGCGCACCGCCGCGCGGGCGTCCTCGGTCGGCGGATCGAACATGTTGGGGGCAGCCTTGAGCGGGCTCGACTTGATCTCCTCATAGGAGATGCCGACATTCTTCATCAGCTCGGAGAAGTTCGGGAACTGGAAGATCACCCCGATCGAGCCCACGAGCGCGTTGCGCGGCGCGACGATATGGTCGGCGCCAAGCGCCGCGATATAGGCGCCCGAGGCGGCCATGCCGCCGACGACGGCGACGATGGGCTTCTTCTCCGCCAGCCGGCGCAGCGCGTCATAGAGCGCGGCGGAGCCGACGACGGTGCCGCCGGGGCTGTCGATCGACAGGATCACCGCCGTGGCGCCGGACTTGCCGATGGCCTCCAGCATCTCGATCCGCTCGCGCTCGTTGCGGATGATGCCCCCGATGGTGACGCGCGCGACATGGGCCGAGGCGCGTGGCAGCACCGCGCCGTCGCTCCACCAGGCGAAGGCGCCGAGCCCGCCGAGCAGCACCACCAGGAGCGCGAGCACCCGCCAGAAGGCGAGCTTGCGCCGCAGCCGGCGGCGGGCGAGCACATCGTCGACATCCAGTGCGCTTGCGGCCATCGGGTCCTCCTTCTTCGGCGCCAAGGCGTAGCGGCGGAGCGGGACCGGCGCAAGGGCGGCACAGGCCGGGGACGGCCGGCGGCGGCGCTACCCGGCATGCTTCTCCAGAAACGCCGCGACGGGCAGGGTGCGGAAATCCTCCAGCGCGGCGCGCAGGCGGGCATGGTCCCAGTCCCACCAGGCCAGCGCCTGCAGGCGGGCGGCAAGGGTGGCCGGGAAGCGCTCCTTCACCGGCTTGGCGGGCACGCCGGCGACGATGGCATAGGGCGCGACATCCTTCGTCACCACCGCCCCGGCCGCCACCACCGCGCCGTCGCCGATGGCCCGGCCCGGCAGCACGATGGCGCCATGGCCGATCCACACATCATGCCCGATGGTGACGCCGTGGGCGCGGCGCCAGGCGAAGAACTCCGGCTCGTCCTGCGCGTCGTCGAAATAGGCCGAGGCGCGGTAGGTGAAATGCGACTGGCTCGCCCGCTGCATCGGGTGGTTGCCGGGATTGATCCGGGTCATCGCCGCGATGGAGGTGAACCTGCCGATGCGCGCATGGGCGATGTCGGAATCGTTGACCACGTAGGAATAGTCGCCGAGCTCGACCTCCAGCAGCCGGGTGCGCGGGCCGACCTCGGTGTAGCGCCCCAGCGTCGAGCGCGCGACCTCGGCGGTGGGATCGACGGTCGGCGCAGTGCCGAGCTTCTGTGCCATGCGGCTGGGCCCGTCTCAGCTGCCGAAGGGAAAGCGGGCGAGCAGGCGGAACGGCCCGGCGTCCTGCCGGTACAGCGCGATCTCGCGGACGATGAGCGGGCCGTCGGCGCCGCTGGCGGCGAAGTGTTCCGCCAGCTCCGCTTCGGCCAGCGTCCGCTCATCGTCCTCCAGCGGGCCGGTCAGCGTCATGTGGAAGCGGAAATCGTCGAGCACATAGGGATAGCCCCAGCGGTCGAGATAGTCGCGCTGGCGCGGGGTGAGCGGCGCGCGCAGGCGCTTCTCTCGCTCGGCCTCGGTCATCGGCGCGCGGAAATCGTCCAGCGCGGCCACGGTCGTCGCCGCCAGCCGATCCAGCGCGGCGCTGGGGGCGGCGAGCCGCAGGGCGAGGAAGCGCCCGATGCTCGCCAGCGTCACGCCGGGGCAGGCGAAGCCGGCGCGGTTCTCGGCGAAGCGGGCGCAGACGGCGGTCAGTTCCTCTTCGCGGCGGCCGGGGGCGAGGCGGAAGGGCGCCTTCAGCGTGGCATGGAAGCCGTAGCGTCGCGGCTCGGCGGTGATGTCGCTCCAGCGCGCGGCGTCGAAGCGGCGCAGGGGAAGTGCGGCGGCCGGCGCCCCGGCTTCCGCATCATAGCCCAGCACGGCCGAACCGAAGCGCCAGAGCGGGCTCTGCGCCGGCGGAGCGAAATAAAGCGCGTAGCGCGGTGCCGCCGGACGGGCGGACGCCGCCGCGGCAGGCTGCGGGGCGGGATTGGCGGCGGTCATCGGCGGCCCTTTCAGAACACGCGCCGGCCGGCGACGAAGACCTCGTCGATGCGGGGCGTGTCGTCGGCGAGGCGGAAGCGCACCAGATCGGCGCGCAGCCCCTCTTCCAGCCGCCCGCGATCCTCGAGCCGCGCGAGCCGGGCGGGGGCGGCGGTGACGAGGGCGAGGGCGTCGGGCAGGGAAAGGTCGGCGGTGCGGGTCAGCGCCAGCGCGGCCTGCAGCAGGCTCGCCGGCACATAGTCCGAGGCGAGGGCGTCGAGCAGCCCCTCATGGGCGAGTTCGCGCATCGACACGCCGCCGGAATGCGAGCCGCCGCGCACCACATTCGGCGAGCCGCCAATGGTGGCGAGCCCGCCCTCGCGGGCGGCGCGGGCGGCCTCCAGCGTGGTGGGAAATTCGGAGATGGTGCAGCCGGCCGCCAGCGCCTCGTCGACATGGGCGGGCGTCGTGTCGTCATGGCTCGCCAGCACGAGGCCGGAGGAGGCGAACAGGGCGACCATGCGCCGGTGGTTCTCCGCCACCGCGCCGCGCGCGCGCTCGATGCGGTCGGCGACCTCGGCGTCGATGTCGCCGCCGCTCTTGCCGATGCCGGTGAGATAGACCTTGAGATGCTCGACATTGCGCCACTGGCGGGTGCCGGGCGTGTGGTCCATCAGCGAAGCGAGCGCCAGCGTCGGCCGGCCGAGCGCGGCGTCGACGAGATCGGGCAATGTGCGGTCGGTCAGTTCGCAGCGCAGATGGATGCGGTGGTCGACGCGGAACAGGCCGCGCTCCATGCCGGCATCGACCGCGTCCAGCATCACTTCGTAGAGCGCCCGGCGGTCGGCCTTGGCCTGGTCGAAGCCACCGGCGCAGATGGCGTCATAGACGGTGGTGACGCCCGAGGCGGCCATCTGCGCGTCATGCGCCAGCGCCGCCGCGCGGGAATCCGGCCAGATCACCTTCGGGCGCGGCACGAAATGGCTTTCCAGCGCGTCGGTGTGCAGGTCGATCAGCCCGGGCGCGAGGAAGGCGCCCTCGCAATCGATGGCGGCGGGAAGCTGCGAGCGGCCGTCGTCGATCGCGCGGATGCGCCCGTCCCGATGGACCAGCGTGCCGTCGATCACGCGGTCTTCCAGAACGACGCGGGCATTGGTGAGAATCACGTCCATGGCGGCGCGTCTCGCATGTTGTTGTGACCGTTCGATGAAGTGCCGCTCCGTCACACGCCGCCCGCGCCGCCGTCGCCGCGCGGATCGTGGACGCCTTCCAGCCCGCCCGTGCCGGGATGGAGCACGAGCGCCCCGGCGCAACCCATGGCGTCGGAAAATGGCACGCCGATGATCTCGACATCGTGACCGGCGCCGGCCAGCCGGTCGGCCACCTGCTCGTCGGCCCCCGCCTCCATCCGCAGCCGGTCCGTCCGCCGCCAGCGGAGCGCGGCGATCGCCATCCCCAGTGGCGCCCCGGCGAGATAGCGGGTGAGGATCTGGGCATCGGCCTGCGGCGGGTCGCCACCGCCGCTGCCGAAGGCGACGACGCGCCCGTCGGCCCGCGCCGCGAGGCCGGGGTTGAGCGCTACCGGTGGCCGGCGGCCGGGCTGCAACGGGGCGAGGGCGCGCGGAGCGAGGCTGAAGGCGGCGCCGCCGCTGTTCATCAGCACCCCGGTCGCCGGCAGTACCAGCCCGGCGCCGAAATCCCCGTGCAGCGACTGCACGCAGGAGACGACGAGGCCGCGGCGGTCCACCGCGCCGATCCACGCCCCGCCCGCCTGTCTGTCAGCTCTGTCCGCGCTCGCCCGGCGCGCGTCGGGCGCGGCGCGCCTGAGGTCGATGGCGGCCGCCTCGCGCGCCAGGGCTTCGGGGACGAGGAGGTCGGCGGGGTCGGCGCTGAGCACGATGGAATCGGTGAGGGCCGGCGCGGCCATCTCTTCCGCCCGCCGCCCGGCCTCGATCAGGCCATGGACGGGGGCGAAGCCCTCGGGCTCGGTAATGCCGAGCCGGCTGAAGAGCGCGAGGGTGAGCAGCGTCACCAGCCCGGGCGTCGGCGGGGGCGGGGCCCACAGGGTCAGGCCGGGCAGCTTGACCCGGAGCGCCGGCCGGGTGCGGGCGGCATAGGCGGTGAAGTCGGCACGCGCCAGCGGGCTGCCGGCGCGTTCCAGATCCGCCGCCATCTCGCGGGCGACATCGCCGCGATAGAAATCCGCGAGCCCGGCGGCGGCGAGATGCTCCAGCGTGTCGGCCAGCCGCGTGCCGCGCTGCAGCGTGCCAGGCTCCGGCACCGTGCCGTCCGCCGACAGAAAGGCCGCGCGGAAGC
>JAEYTJ010000313.1 GCA_023434095.1 Pseudomonadota bacterium
GCGGGAAGTTGCGGATAAGGTTGCCTTCCCGTGCGGCTCGGCCTAGTCCCATCGCGATGAAAGACACCCGCTCCTCCTCCTCCCGCCGCCCGCCTTCCGGCGCTTCCGCCGGCTCCGCGCCCGCCCCCGAGGCCCCCGGCCTCGCCGCCCGCCGCGCCGCCGCCGACGCGGTGCTCGCGGTGCTGGAGACCGGCCATCCGCTCGAGGAAACGCTGGAGCGGCTGACCCGGGAGCTGGAGGACCGCGACCGGGCGCTGGCGCGGATGATCGCGGCGACGACGCTGCGGCGGTTGGGAAGCCTGCGGGCGCTGCTGAAGACCCTGCTGGAGCGCGGCATCCCCGACAAGGCGCGGCGGGTCGAGGTGCTCATCCTCACCGGCGCGGCGCAAATCCTGTTCATGGACGTGCCCGACCATGCGGCGGTCGGCACCACGGTGACGCTGGTGGGCGAGCAGGCGGCGACGGGCGGCTTCAAGGGCCTCGCCAACGCCGTGCTGCGGCGGATCGCGCGCGAGGGGCGGGAGGTGTTGCCCGACACCGCCGACCAGCCGGAATGGCTGGTGGAGGGCTGGACGGCGGCCTATGGCCCGGCGCGCGGCGAGGCGATCGCGCGGGCGCTGGCCCACGAGGCGCCGCTCGACCTCACCGCGCGGGAAAACCCTGAAGCCCTCGCGGAAAAGCTCGGCGGAAGGCTGCTGCCGACCGGCTCGATCCGTCTGGTCGAGGCCGGCAACGTCACGGCGCTTCCCGGCTTCGCCGAGGGCGAATGGTGGGTTCAGGACGCAGCGGCGGCCCTGCCGGCGCGGCTGCTGCATCCGGCGGAGGGCATGAGCATCGCCGATCTGTGCGCCGCTCCCGGCGGCAAGACCGCGCAGCTCGCGGCGGCCGGCGCGCGGGTGGTGGCGGTGGACCGCTCCGGCCCGCGCCTGCGCCGGCTCAAGGCCAATCTGGCACGGCTGAACCTTTCCGCCGAGATCGTCGAAGCCGACGCCACGCGCCTCAATGCCGGGCCGTTCGACGGCGTGCTGATCGACGCCCCCTGTTCGGCGACCGGCACCATCCGGCGCCACCCCGAGGTCGCCTGGACCAAGGCGCCCGGCGACATCGCCAGCCTCGCGGACCTGCAGGCGCGGCTGCTCTCCCATGCCGCCGACATGGTCAAGCCCGGCGGGGTGCTGGTCTATTCCACCTGCTCGCTGGAGCCGGAAGAGGGCGAGCGGCAGGTCGCGGCGTTCCTTCAGCGCCGGCCGGACTTTGCGCGCGACCCCGTCACGCCGGGCGAGTGCGGCATCGCGGCGGAATGGATCAATGCCGAGGGCGAGGTCCGCACTCTGCCGACACATCTGCCGGACGCCGACCCGCGCTTTGCCGGCCTCGACGGCTTCTTCGCCGCACGGCTGCGCCGGGGGTGAGGGGGCGGGGCGCCCGAACGGAGTCTCACCTTGAAGGGTATCCTTGCTGACAAGACTATCGCCATGGCAATTTCCCTATATGTTTGTTCAATCAATAGGGAGGCGCATGATGCCGGAGATTAGCAAGCCAGGTCGGAGCGTCTATGTTCGGGTGGGCGTATGGTGGAATGAAGAACAGGGCCACATTCATCTAACAGCGCAGGGCGTTCCCGGATTCCATACGACCCTGAACAATATACCTGGTAGCAAGCGTTGCCATGAGAATATGTTCAAGAAGCTGGCAAAATTGCTTAAGGACGAAGGCGTCCCGCACCCAGTGATGGAGACGGGGACAGAAGGTGATTAATTGCTCCACCTTAAAAGCTAATTGACTGGCGAGAAAGTTGAATTCGTGCCCATGGCCACAGGCGTGACCGGCCGACCGCGTCCTATTCTCAATCCGCACACCGTCTCGCGCCGGTTGGATGCCGGGACTCGCTCCGCTAAGGTCGCGCCCATGGCAGAGCTGGTGATTCCCGGCGTCTTCGAGAGGGGCTGAGGCGCTGATGGCCCGCGACATCCACGCGAAGCGCGCCCGCCTGGCGCTGTTCGCGCTCGAGACCGGCTGGAACAGGCTGGTGGCGCACACGCTCGCGCATCCCTGGTTTCCCTGGCGGGCGACGGCCGTGCCGGTGCCCTCGCGCCTGCTCTTCGCCCCGCATGAGCTGCGCACCGGCGACCCCGCCCGGGCCGCCGAGTTCTATGCCGGACGCTACAGCTTCGTCGGCAAGCTGGTGCTCACCGACGGTGCCTCCCCCTTCGAGATGGAGCCGCCCTCGCCGGAATGGGCGCGGGAGCTCTATTCCTTCAGCTGGCTGCGGCATCTGCAGGCCGCCGCCTCGCCGGTCGCCCGCGCCCATGCCCGGGCGCTGGTCGGCGACTGGATCGCCATGCGCGGCCACCGCCTGCCGCTGGCCTCGGCGCCCGACGTGGCGGCGCGGCGGGTGACGAGCTGGCTCACCCAGGCACCGCTGATCCTGCAGGACGCCGATCCGAGCTTTCATCGCCGCTTCATCCGCAGCCTCACCGCCCAGGTGCGCTACATCAAGAGCGTGGGTCCCAACGCTCCGGACGGACGGGCGCGCCTTGGCTGCGCGTTCGCCCTGTCGCTGGCAAGCCTGTGCATGGCCGACCAGACAAGGCTGATGCGCGCGGCGCAGAAGCGGCTGGTCGAGGAACTCGACCGGCAGGTGCTCGGCGATGGCGGCCATGTGAGCCGCAACCCCGGCATGCTGATCGAGATCCTGCTCGACCTTCTGCCGCTGCGCCAGAGCTACGAGGCGCGGCATGTGGCGCCGCCGCCGGCGCTGCTCAACGCCCTCGACCGGATGATGCCGATGCTGCGGTTCTTCCGGCATGTGGACGGTGCCTTCGCGCTGTTCAACGGCATGGGGCCGACGCCGGCGGACATGCTCGCCACCGTCCTCGCCTATGACGACGCGCGCGGGCGGCCGGTAGCGAACGCGCCCTATTCCGGCTATCAGCGCATGGAAGCCGGCTCGACGGTGGTGATCGCCGACACCGGTCCCGCGCCACCCTTGCCGCTGAGCCTGGAGGCCCATGCCGGCTGCCTGTCCTTCGAGCTTTCCGCGGGGCGGCACCGCATCGTCGTCAATTGCGGCCTGCCCGCCACCGGCCGCGAGGAATGGCGCGCCGTGGCGCGGCAGACGGCGGCGCATTCGGCGGCGGTGGTGGAGGAGACCTCCTCCTGCCGGTTCCTCTCCGCCGGCCCGCTGACGCGTCTGTGCGGGGCGCCGGTGTTGTCCGGGCCGAGCGACCTGCATGTCGACCGCAGCAACCGCAACAATGCCGACGTGCTGCTCGCCAGCCATGACGGCTATGCCCGCCGCTTCGGCGTCGTCCACCAGCGCTCCTGGCGGCTGTCGGCCGACGGCATGCGGCTCGACGGCGAGGACCTGTTCCGGGTGGCGCAGGGCGAGGAGTTTCCCGCCGACCAGCCGGGCCGCTATTCGGTGCGCTTCCACCTGCACCCCTCGGTCGAGCCCTCGCGCACGTCGGACGGGCAGACGGTGATCCTGCGCCTGCCCGATGGCGACGACTGGGCCTTCACCGCCCCGGGCAGCAGCGTGACGATCGAGGAAAGCATCTTCCTCGGCAGCGGCGCCGGACCGCGCCGCACCGAGCAGCTGGTGATCGCCGGCACCGCCCGCCAGACGCCGCGGGTGGAGTGGACCTTCGTCCAGCTCAAGGCGCTGCGGGAATAGGGAGACTGCGTGCTTCGAGGCCGCCTGCGGCGGCGCCTCAGCTTGACGAGGTTGGACCGCGAGCGCCGTCATCCCGAGGCGCGAGCGCAGCGAGCCTCGAAGGATGCAGACCTGTCCGGGAGGCTGAAAGGTTCACCCGGAGGACCAGACGTGATAGGGCGGCGGCATCCTTTTTCCAACAACGGGACGCCCTCATGTCCGCCGACGTTCGCCCCATCGCCCGCGCGCTGCTCTCGGTCTCCGAAAAGACCGGCCTCGTGCCCTTCGCGCAGGCGCTCGCCGCCAAGGGCATCGCGCTGGTCTCCACCGGCGGCACGCGCAAGGCGCTGGCGGAAGCGGGGCTGGCGGTGCTCGACGTGTCGGACCTCACCGGCTTCCCCGAAATGATGGACGGGCGGGTGAAGACGCTGCATCCGGGCGTGCATGGCGGCATTCTCGCCATCCGCGACGATGAGGGCCACCGCGCCTCCATGGACGCGCACGGCATCCTGCCGATCGACCTCGTGGTGGTGAATCTCTACCCGTTCGAGGCGACCGTGGCGCGCGGCGCCGGCTATGACGACTGCGTGGAGAACATCGACATTGGCGGCCCGGCGATGATCCGCGCCGCCGCCAAGAACCACGCCGATGTCGCCATCGTGGTCGATCCGTCGAGCTATGAGACCGTGCTGGCCGAGATCGCGGAGAAGGGCGGCACCACGCTCGCCACCCGCCGCAAGCTGGCGCAGCTCGCCTATGCCCGCACCGCCACCTATGACGGCGCCATCGCCGCCTGGTTCGCGGAAGTCGAGTCAAAGGAGAACGCGGAAGCGGCGGCCGAGGCCGCTCCCGCCAGCCGGGTGTTTGGCGGGCGCCTTGCGGAGGCGCTGCGCTATGGCGAGAACCCGCACCAGAGCGCGGCCTTCTATGTCGGCGGGCCAGCGCGGCCGGGAGTGGCCACCGCCCGCCAGCTGCAGGGCAAGGCGCTCTCCTACAACAACCTCAACGACACGGATGCCGCCTTCGAGGCGGTGGCGGAGTTCGATCCCGCCCGCGCGCCGGCGGTGGTCATCGTCAAGCACGCCAATCCCTGCGGCGTGGCGGAAGGCGAGACGCTGGTCGAGGCCTATCGCAAGGCGCTGGCCTGCGACCCGACCTCGGCTTTTGGCGGCATCGTGGCGCTCAACTGCACGCTGGACGCCGATGCCGCCCGCGCCATCGTCGACATCTTCACCGAGGTGATCGTCGCCCCCGACGCGACCGAGGAAGCCGCCGCCATCATCGGGGGCAAGAAGAATCTGCGCCTTCTGGTGACCGGCGGCCTGCCGGACCCGCGCGGCGGCGGTCTGGCGGTGAAGTCGCTGGCCGGCGGCTATCTCGTGCAGTCGCGCGACAATGCGGTGGTGGACGACATGGCGCTGAAGGTGGTGACGAAGCGCGCGCCAACGGCGAAGGAACTGGCCGATCTCGCCTTTGCGTTCCGCGTGGTGAAGCACGTGAAGTCGAACGCCATCGTCTATGCCAGGGACCTCGCCACGGTCGGAATCGGCGCCGGGCAGATGAGCCGGGTCGATTCGGCCCGCATCGCCGCCCACAAGGCCCAGGAAGCGGCGACCGCCGCAGGTCTCGCCGCGCCGCTGACGCGGGGCAGCGTGGTGGCGTCCGACGCCTTCTTCCCCTTCGCCGACGGGCTGGTCGCCGCCATCGAGGCGGGGGCCACCGCCGTGATCCAGCCGGGCGGCTCGATCCGCGACAATGAGGTGATCGCCGCGGCGGACGCGGCCGGCCTCGCCATGGTGTTCACCGGCATTCGCCATTTCCGCCACTGAGCGGGAGGGCGGACAACGAAAAAGGGCCGGCATGCGCCGGCCCTTTGCGTTTGATGCGGTCTGCCTCAGAAGCGGTAGGTGACGCCGAGGCCGACGATCCACGGGTCGAGGTCGGCCTTGCCGGAGAGCGCCTGGCCGGCGACCACGACGTCGAAATCGGGCTTGAGGAACAGCTTCTTCACGTCGACGTTCAGGCCCCAGTGCTCGTCGAACATATAGTCGAAGCCTGCCTGCAGCGCCCAGCCGAACGTGTCCTTCACGTCGATCGAATCGGCGGAATAGGCCTTCTGGTTGAAGAAGAAGGTGTAGTTGATGCCCGCGCCGACATAGGGCTTGAAGGCGCCGAAATCGGTGAAGTGGTACTGCAGCGTCAGGGTCGGCGGCAGCAGCCAGACTTCGCCGATCTTGTTCAGGCTGGCGATCGAGCCCGCGCCGTTGATGGTGTGCGGGGTGACGCCGAGGATCAGTTCGGCCGCCCAGTTCTTGGTGAAGTAGTAGGTGATGTCGAGTTCCGGCACATAGGAGTCGGAGATGTCGAGATTCGAGCCGGCAACGCCGTGCACCGAGCCGCTATCCTGCGGAAAGACGCCGAGCAGGCGCAGGCGAATCTGCCACGGGCTCTGCTCCTCCACCGGCGCCGGGGCCTTGTAGGCGAGCGGCGCCGCCTTGTTGATGTCGGCGGCCTGCGCTGGCGCCCCCGCAAGAACAGCGCCCGCGAGCGCGAAAGCCGCCGCAGCGGTGGTGCGAGCGAAAAGTGACCGGATGGACGACATGCCCCAAACCCCTTTATTCCCTTGAGCCCTGCTTCGGGCACGCGCCCATTGGTGGGGGCAGGGGGGCCGGGTGCGCTTGATCGAGATCAATCGGGCGATAGTCTTGTATTCCTGTGACCAACAGGCAACAGCGGGCGGTGCGGAGGGTTCATCCGCATTTCGGCCGGCCGAATAGACGTATAATAGAACGATCGGCTACAGCCGGCAGGCGGGTCCTTGCGGGGCTCGCGGTATCCGGCGGGGGGAAGCGATGGGCGTCGAAGGGTTCCTGGCCAGCGAGGACGAGCGCGTCGCGCGCCAGCTCGTCGAGCAGGCGGACCTTATCCTGCAGGCGACCGACGGCGACGTGCCGGCTCGGTTCGCCCATGGCCTGTTCGGCCGGGCTGTGGCGGAGGATGTGCGGGTCTATACGCCGCATGAACTCGCGGCGCTGGCGCGTCTCGCCTATGGGCACCTGAAGGTCCGCCGGCGCGACAGCTTCGATATCCGCATCGAACAGCTCCCGCCGGCCGAGGGCGGCGACCGGCTCGCCCGGGTCTCGGTGGTCGAGATCGTCAATGACGACATGCCGTTCCTGCTCGATTCGCTCATGGGGGCGCTCAACGCGCAGGGGCTGACGGCGAGCTTCGTCGTGCACCCGATCATGGGCGTCGACCGCGACGCCAGCGGGCAGGTGACCAGCCTCATTCCCGGCGAGACCCCTGCCGGCGCGCGCATGCGGCGCGAGAGCCTGATCCAGATCCACGTTCCGCGCATCGAGGACGAGGGCCGGCGAGCCGCCCTGATCGAGGAACTCGGCGTCGTTCTCAATCAGGTACGGGTGGTGGTGGCGGCCTGGCAGCCGATGATGGCGCAGGTGCGGGCCGCCGTGACCAACCTCACCCTCGCCCCCGCCATGGTGCCGCGCGAGGACCGCGAGGAGGCGATCGCCTTCCTCGAATGGCTGCTCGCGGGGCGGTTCACCTTTCTCGGCTGCCGCCATTACCAGGCCACCGGCGCGCCCGGCACGTCCAAGACGGTCGTGTTCGAGCGCCGCATGGAGGACGCGCTGGGGCTGATGGCGGACGAGGCCTTCCGCCTGTTCCGCCCGACCGGCGACCCGCGCTCCGTCAGCACCGACATCGCCGAGGCGCTGGCCGACCCCAGCCCGCTGATCGTCACCAAGTCGCGCACCGTGTCCAACGTCCACCGGCGGGCCTGGATCGACGTGGTGCTGGTCAAGCGCTACGACGCGCAGGGCCGGGTGGTCGGGGGCCTGTGCATTTCCGGTCTGTTCACCGCCACCGCCTATACGAGCTCGGTGCGCACGATTCCCGTGCTGCGGCGCAAGGCCGCCACGGTGCTGGCGCGGGCCGGCTTTGCGCCCGAGAGCCATTCCGGCCGGGCGCTGGTAAAGGTGCTGGAGACCTATCCGCGCGACGACCTGTTCCAGATCGACACCACGGCGCTCTACCAGTTCTCGCTCGCCATCCTCCAGCTCGACGAGCACCCGCGCGTGCGGGTGCTGGCGCTCAACGAGCGCTTCGACCGCTTCGTCTCGATCCTCGTCTTCGTGCCGCGCGAACGCTATGGCAGCGAGGTGCGGGTGAAGATCGGCCATCTGCTGGCGTCGAGCTTCGGGGGACAGGTGGTCGCCTTCCGCCCGATGTTCCTGGAAGGGCCTCTGACGCGGGTTCATTTCATCATCGAGCGCGGCACCGGCGAGGTGCCGAGCGTCAACCGCGCCACGCTGGAAGAGGCGATCGGCGCCATCATCCGCACCTGGGGCGACGGGTTCGCCGAGGCGCTGGCGGCGACCGTGCCGGCCAGCAAGGCGAACGAGCTGATGGAGCGCTATGCCGGCGCCTTCCCGGCCGGCTACCAGGCGGCGACGACGCCGGCCGAGGCCATCGACGATCTGCGCCTCATCGAGGATCTGGGCGAGGCGAGCCCGGTGACGGCGGATTTCCGCGCCTCGGCGCTGCGCGAGCGCGGGCGCGTCACGCTGAAGGTGTTCAGCTACAAGGTGCCGCGCCTGCTCTCCGAGCGGGTGCCACTGCTCGAATCGATGGGCTTCGTGGTCATCGACGAGCGCACCTTCACCGTGCGTCCGTCCGGCGGGGCGCCGGTCTATCTGCACGACATGCTGCTGTCCCGGCGCGGCGGGGGCGATATCGCGCTCGACAAGCTCGGACCGCGCCTGCACGCGACGCTGATGGCGGTGCTGCGCGGCGGCGAGAGCGACGGCTTCAACGCGCTGGCGCTCAACGCCCAGCTCGGATGGCGCGACATCGCGCTGCTGCGGGCGCTGGGGCGCTATCTCCGGCAGGCCGGCATCCCGTTCAGCCAGGATTATCTCTGGCAGACGCTGAACGCGCACCCCGCCATCGCCCAGAAGCTGGTGGCGCTGTTCCATGCCCGCTTCGACCCGGAGACCCACGAGCGCCGGGCCGAGCGGCAGGAGGAACTGCGCGCCGCCATCGAGGCCGCGCTCGCCGACGTGCCGAGCCTCGACGAGGACCGCATCCTGCGCCGCTTCGTCAATCTGGTCGACGCGGCGGTGAGGACCAATTTCTTCCAGCGCGGGCCGCAGGGGAGCTACCGTCCCACCATCGCCTTCAAGTTCCTCAGCGCCGAGGTCGAGGGCCTGCCGCAGCCGCGCCCGCTGTTCGAGATCTTCGTCCATTCGCCCCGCGTCGAGGGCATCCATCTGCGCTTCGGCCGGGTGGCGCGCGGCGGGCTTCGCTGGTCCGACCGGCCGCAGGATTTCCGCACCGAGGTGCTGAGCCTCGTCAAGGCGCAGCAGGTGAAGAACGCGGTTATCGTGCCGGTGGGCGCCAAGGGCGGCTTCGTGCCGCTGCAGCTTCCGTCCGGCCCGCGCGAGGCGATCCAGGCCGAGGGCATCGAGGCCTACAAGCTGTTCATTTCCAGCCTGCTCGACGTGACCGACAATATCGAGGAGGGGCGCACCGTCCATCCCGCGCACACCGTGCGCCACGACGAGGACGACCCCTATCTCGTGGTTGCCGCCGACAAGGGTACGGCCACCTTCTCCGATACCGCCAACGCGCTCTCGCTGGAGCGGGGCTTCTGGCTCGGCGACGCCTTCGCCTCCGGCGGCTCGGTCGGCTACGACCACAAGGCGATGGGCATCACCGCGCGCGGCGCCTGGGAGGCGGTGCGCCGGCATTTCCGCGAACTCGACGTCGATATCCGCCGCACCCCCTTCACCGTGGCCGGCGTCGGCGACATGTCGGGCGACGTGTTCGGCAACGGCATGATCCTGGAGAACACGATCCGCCTGATCGCCGCCTTCGACCATCGCGACATCTTCCTCGATCCCAATCCGGACCCCGCGCTCTCCTTCCGGGAGCGCCAGCGGCTGTTCGCGCTGCCGCGCTCCTCCTGGCAGGACTACGACAAGTCGCTGATCTCGCCCGGCGGTGGCGTGTTCCCCCGCACGGCCAAGAGCATTCCGCTGACGCTGGCCATGCGCGAGGTGCTCGGCTTCGAGGCGACCTCCGCCTCTCCGGCCGAGGTGATCAGCGCCATATTACGCGCGCCGGTGGACCTTTTGTGGTTCGGCGGCATCGGCACCTATGTGCGGGCGACCAGCGAGACCGACGCACAAGCCGGCGACCGCGCCAATGACGGCGTGCGCATCACCGGCAGCCAGGTGCGGGCGCGGGTGATCGGGGAGGGCGCCAATCTCGGCGTGACCCAGCGCGGGCGCATCGAGGCGGCGCGGCGCGGCGTGCGTCTGAACACCGACGCCATCGACAATTCCGCCGGCGTCAACACCTCCGACATCGAGGTCAACATCAAGATCGCCATGGCCCCGGCGCTGCGCGAGGGGCGGCTCGACCCGCAGGCGCGGGCGCAGGTGCTGGCCGGCATGACCGGCGACGTCGCGGCGCTGGCGCTGACCAACAACTACCTGCAGACGCTCGCGCTCTCGCTCGCCGAGATGCGCGGCCTCGACGATCTCGGCTTCCTGCAGCGGCTGATGCAGCGGCTCGAAGGGCGCGGGCTGCTCGACCGTGCGGTCGAATACCTGCCCTCCGACACCGAAATCAGCGAGCGGCGCGGGCGCGGCGAGGCGCTGACGCGGCCGGAAATGGCGGTGCTGCTGGCCTATGCCAAGCTCTCGCTCCATTCGGACCTGCTCGACACCGATGTGCCGGACGATCCCTATCTGGCGCGCGAGCTGGCGGCCTACTTCCCCGTCGAGCTGCGCGAGCATTTCCCCGAGGGCATCGAGCACCACAAGCTGCGGCGCGACATCATCGCCACCCGGCTGTCGAACGCCATGATCAACCATGGCGGCCCCGCCTTCGTCGCCCGGCTGACGGACGAGACCGGCGCCGGCGTCGACAGCATCGCCAAGGCCTTCGCCGTGGTGCGCGACGGGTTCGGCCTCGCCGGGCTGAACCGCGAGATCGACGCACTGGACGGGCTGGTGCCGGGCGCGGTGCAGCTCGACCTCTACGGCGTCGTGCAGGACATGCTGCTCGACCGCTCGATCTGGTTCCTGCGCAATGTCGATCTGCGGCGCAATCTCGACGATCTCGTCGGCCATTACGCCGCCGGCATCGCCCCGGTGGAGAAGGTGCTGGCCGGCCCGGTGCGCGAACTGCTGCCCGAAGAGACACGGGTGCTGCACGACGCGCGCGTCAACGAGTGGACGCAGGCCGGCGTGCCGGAGGTGCTGGCCCGGCGGATCGCCCGCCTGCCGGCCGTGGAGAGCGCCACCGACATCGTGCTGATCGCCGACCGCACCCGGGCGCCGCTGGCGGATGCCGCCGTCACCTTCTTCGCCGTCGCCTTGCTGTTCCGGCTCGACCGCATTCTCGGCCCGGCGCGCACCCTGTCGGTGAGCGACTATTACGACCGGCTGGCGCTGGAGCGGGCGCTGGCAGCGTTCGAGAGCGCCGTGCGGCGGCTGACCGCCGAGGTGATCGAGGATCACGGGGCGGGCGTTGCCGGCGTGTCGAGCTGGGCGCGGGCGCGGGGCGAGGTGGTGGAACGGGCGCGCAACGGCGTGCACGAGATCGCCGGCTCGGGGCTCAGCGTGTCGAAGCTCTCTGTGGCGGCCAGCCTGATCGGCGATCTGGTGCGCGGCTAGCGCGCGGCGCTTGATCTCCCGCCGCCGACCCCGGCGCGGCGGTCCCTTCCCAAACGAAACCGGCCGCGCTTGGCGCGGCCGGCTGTCGTGATCCTGCGGGCGACGTCTGTCCCCGGCTACACCGCCGCGTGCTTCTTGTTCTGGCGGTGGGAGATGAGATCGTCCACCACGGTCGGGTCCGCCAGCGTCGAGGTGTCGCCGAGATTGCCGAACTCGTCCTCGGCGATCTTGCGCAGGATGCGGCGCATGATCTTGCCGGAGCGGGTCTTGGGCAGGCCGGGGGCGAACTGGACCAGATCCGGCGAGGCGATGGGGCCGATCTCCTGCCGCACCCAGACAACGAGTTCTTTGCGCAGTTCCTCGGTCGGTTCCACCCCCGCCATCAGCGTGACATAGGCGTAGATGCCCTGGCCCTTGATGTCATGGGGGAAGCCGACGACTGCTGCTTCCGACACCTTGGCATGGGCGACGAGGGCGCTCTCGACCTCGGCCGTGCCCATGCGGTGGCCGGAGACGTTGATGACGTCGTCGACGCGCCCGGTGATCCAGTAATAGCCGTCTGCGTCGCGCCGGCAGCCGTCGCCGGAGAAGTACTTGCCGGGATAGGTGGAGAAGTAGGTCTGCATGAAGCGCTCATGGTCGCCATAGACCGTGCGCATCTGCCCCGGCCAGGAATCGGCGATCACCAGATTGCCCTCGCAGGCGCCGGACATCGGATTGCCTTCCGCGTCCACCACTTCCGGGACCACGCCGAAGAAGGGGCGGGTGGCCGACCCGGGCTTGAGCCTGGTGGCGCCGGGCAGCGGGGTGATGAGGATGCCGCCGGTCTCGGTCTGCCACCAGGTGTCGACGATGGGGCAGCGCTCATTGCCGACCACGCGGTGATACCATTCCCACGCTTCCGGGTTGATCGGCTCGCCCACCGAGCCGAGCAGGCGGAGAGAGGCGCGGCTCGTCTTCGTCACCGGCGCGTCGCCGCCCTGCATCAGCGCGCGGATGGCGGTGGGCGCGGT
>JAEYTJ010000371.1 GCA_023434095.1 Pseudomonadota bacterium
CATGGCGGCCGTGCGTTTTGGCCTGTTCGAGTCTCTCACGCCGCTTCTGGTGATCTACGCCAACAGCGCGCTGATGGGCGGGCTCTGCGGCGCGCTCTACGCGCGCAAGCTCGACGAGGAGCGCGGGCGCTGAAAGCTGCCCGCGTCCGGTGCGCGCCATCGCTCAGGGAAAATGGGTGGCGCCCTGCCGCTGGGTCACCAGCCCGAAGCGGCGCATCCGCCGATGCACCGTTGTGCGGTCGAGGCCGAGATCGCGTGCCGCCGCGGAGACGTTCCATCCATGGGCGGCAAGGGCGGCGATGAGCTCCTCGCGCCCGGAGGGACCGGCGAGCCCGCAGGGACGGTCGGCCGGCCAGGCGAGCGCCGCGCCCGGCGCCGTCGCCCAGCCCCGCGCCACGGCCATGCCGCTCGCGCGCCCCGGCCCCCGGCCCTGCAGCCGGTCGGGCAGGTCGTCGACGCCGATCATCGCGCTCTCGGCCACCGCGCAGGCATAGTCGAGCGCGTTCACGAGTTCGCGGATGTTGCCCGGCCAGTCATGCGCCTTCAGCGCCGCCATCGCCTCCTCGGAAAGGCTGAAGCGCGCGCCTCCGGCATGGCAGCGCCCGGCGATCAGCCGTGCCACCAGCCAGTCGAGGTCGCGCCGCTCGCGCAGCGCCGGCAGCACCAGCACCGCGCCCGACAGGCGGAAATACAGGTCCTCACGGAAGCGCCCGGCCTTGACCTCGGCCACGAGGTCGCGATGGCTGGCGGCGATGACGCGGATGTTCACCGGCACCGGCTTCGAGCGGCCGAGCGGTGTGACCTCGCGCTCCGCCAGGACGCGCAGCAGCCGCGTCTGCAACGGCAGCGGCATGTCGCCGATCTCGTCGAGGAACAGCGTGCCGCCATCGGCTTCCAGCACCAGTCCCTTCTTGCCGCGCGCCGCGGCCCCGGTGAAGGCGCCGGCCTCGTAGCCGAACAACTCGCCTTCCACCAGCGATTCCGGCAGCGCCGCGCAGTTCACCGGCACGAAGGGCCGCGCCGCCCGGGCGCTCGAGGCATGGACGGCCTTGGCGAGATATTCCTTGCCGGTGCCGGTCTCGCCGCTGATCAACAGGCTCATCTGCGTGTTCACCAGCTTGGCCGCGCGCATCGCCACCTGCCGCATGGCGGGGTCGTCGCGGAACAGCCCGGCGAGCGCCGCCGGCAGAGCCGGAGCCGGCGGCTCCACCACCGGCCGCCCGGGCCGGCTCGGCGGGGCGAGCGTCGCGGCGAAGAGCGGCGTGCCGGAGCGGGCGAGCCGGACCAGCCTTTGCCCGGCCGGGAGCGCATGGGAGAAGCGCGGCAGGTCGTCGACCTCCAGCTCGAAGAACTCACCGAGCCGCCGCCCCACCAGCCCGCGCGTCGGCTCCCCCTGCCCCTGCCCCGCGGCTTCGCGCAGCAGCAGTTGGCGGGCGGCATTGGTGAAGCCGAGCAGCCGGCCGGAGCCGTCCACCGCCAGCACATAGCTCGGCTCGACATCGACGAACTCCGGCGAGGTGGCGAGCTTGACGATCCATTCGCGCCGGAAGCGGTTCACGAGATGGGCGGTTTCGATCTTGTTGGCGACGCCACGGACGAACTGCAGCGCGAGAAACTGGCTCTCCTTAGGCTCCGGCGAACGCAGCGCGGAAATGTCGAGCACCGCCGCCAGCGCCCCGGAAGGGTCGTAGACCGGCGCCGCCGTGCAGGTGAGCGGAATATGGGTGGCGTCGAAATGGTCGGTCTGGTGGACGACCAGTGCCTCGCCGGTGTGGATGCAGGTGCCCACCGCGCAGGTCCCGGCATGCTGCTCATTCCAGTCGGCGCCGAGATAGAGCCCCGCGCGCATCAGATTGTTGTCGAAGGTGGGGTCGCCGATGAAATCCACCGTGATGCCCTTGGCGTCGGTCAGCAGCAGCACATAGCCGAGGCCGGCCACCTGCCGGTACAGCGTCTCCACGCCGAAGCGTGCGGTGTGGGTGAATTCCTCCATCGCGTCCTGGTGCTCGCGCAGCCGGGTCGGCGTGAGGATGCAGGGCTCGCGCAGCACTTCCGGGTCGAGACGGTGCTCGCTGACGCAGCGCCTCCAGGAATCCTGGATCACCACGTCGCGGCGGGTCGCCGCCCCGCTGGCGGCACGCACGAGCTCGTCGATATGAGCGGCCTGTTCCCGTCTCATCGGCGTCCTCCCGGAATGTTGTCGCCGGACCGTGCCGGCATCGGGATGTGACCTCCCGTTTGCCGGCAGTGTCGTCCCCTTGGCGGGCCGGTGCAAGCGCCGCCCAGGGCCGCCGCGCCACGAAGTGAGGCCCGCGCCACAGCTGTGGCGCCCGGTGCCACAGGTGCGGCGGGGACGCCTCACCCTGCTGCCGGCGCCCGCGTCACCTCTCCTGAGAGAATTCAGCGACTTAGCCGTCGCGCGCCACTTGGCCCGCCGCTTGCGGTGAGAGACGGCACGAACGAGGCCGCCCGGCAAAGGTGCGGCCCGCAGGGACGAACGCCACGGGAAGGACGCCGGATGACGTCATCGACGCCGCCGAAGGTCGGCATCATCGCCAATCCGATCTCCGCGCGGGACATTCGCCGCGTCGTCGCCAGCGCCAACAGCGTGCAGGTGGCGGACCGCGCCAACATCGTGCTGCGGGCGCTGGCCGCGCTGGCCGCCTGCGGCATCGAGGAGGTGGTGATGATGCCCGAGCGCGGCGGCATCGCCACCCATGTGCGGCGCGGCATGGAGCGTTCCAATGCGCAGGGCGAGGCCCGCTTTCCCCGGCTGACCCATCTCGCCATGCCGGTCACCGGCACCGTCGACGACACGCGCCGCGCCGCCCGGATGATGCGGGAGGCCGGCGACATCGCCGCCATCATCGTGCTGGGCGGCGACGGTACCCACCGCGCCGTGGTCGCCGAATGCGGGCAGGTGCCGATCGCCGGCATCTCCACCGGCACCAACAACGCCTTCCCCGAGCATCGCGAGCCCACCATCACCGGCCTCGCCACCGGTCTCGCCGCCATGGGCCAGGTGCCGCCCACCCTCGCCTTCGCCGCCAACAAGCTGATCGAGGTGCGCGTCGACGCCGGCCCGCCGGACATCGCGCTGGTCGACGTCGCCCTCGTCACCGACCGCTTCGTCGGCGCCCGCGCACTGTGGCGGGCGGAGACCTTCCGCGAGCTCTATGTCGCCTTCGCCGACCCGGAAGTCATCGGCATGGCCGCCATCGCCGGGTTGATCGAGCCGGTCGGCCGGCGCGAGCCCGGCGGGCTCGCCCTCTCCCTCGCCCCGGCGGCGACGGCTCCGATGGTGGTGCACGCGCCGATCGCCCCCGGCCTCGTCACGCCCGTCGGCGTGGAGCGCTGGCGCCGCATGCCCTCGGGCACCGTGTTCTCACCTGATATCGCCGCCGGCTCGGTGGCGCTCGACGGTGAGCGCGAGCTGTTCTTCGACGGCCATCAGGAGGTGACGATCTGCCTGCGCGACGCCGCCTTCCGCACCGTCGATGTCGCCGCCGTCATGGGCTTCGCCGCCCGCGAGAAGCTGCTGCTGCGCCACGCTGCCCCCGCCGCGCACCCTGCCCCGCATCCCGCCCCCGTGACGGCGGGTGCCTGACGCCCTGCCCCGACAATAACCGCCGGCCAAAGGCCGGCCTCCCAAGGAGGAACGACGACGCCATGACCAACAATCCCTTTCCCCTCTCCCGGGACGAATTGCTGACCGCCTACCGCACCATGCGCACCATCCGCGATTTCGAGGAGCGGCTGCATGTGGAGTTCGCCAAGGGCGACATTCCCGGCTTCGTCCACCTCTATGCCGGCGAGGAAGCCTGCGCGACCGGCATCATGATGCACCTCACCGATATTGACCGCATCGCCTCCACCCATCGCGGCCATGGCCACTGCATCGCCAAGGGCGTCGATGTCCACGAGATGATGGGCGAGATCTACGGCAAGGTAACGGGCTGCTGCCGGGGCAAGGGCGGCTCCATGCACATCGCCGACCTCTCCAAGGGCATGATGGGCGCCAACGGCATTCTCGGCGCCGGCGCGCCGCTGATCTGCGGCGCCGGCCTCGCCGCCAAGTTCCGCGGCGATGGCGGGGTGGGCCTCACCTTCTTCGGCGATGGCGCGGCCAATCAGGGCACCGTGCTGGAGAGCATGAACCTCGCCGCCATCTGGAACCTGCCGGTCGTCTTCGTGGTCGAGAACAATGGCTATGCGGAATCGACCTCGGTCGAATACGCCACCGCCGTCGATTCCTATGTCGACCGCGCCGCCGGCTTCGGCCTGCCCGGCGTCACGGTGGACGGCACCGATTTCTTCGCCGTCTATGAGGCGGCGGGCGAGATCATCAAGCGCGCCCGCGAGGGCGGCGGCCCGGCGCTGCTGGAATGCAAGACCGTGCGCTTCTTCGGCCATTTCGAGGGCGACGCCCAGACCTACAAGGCCAAGGGCGAGAACGACCACAACCGCGCTCACCGCGACTGCCTGAAGCTGTTCGGCGCCCGCGTCACCGCCGCCGGGGTGGTGAGCGAGGCCGACCTCGCTCTGATCGATCGCGAAGTGGCGG
>JAEYTJ010000382.1 GCA_023434095.1 Pseudomonadota bacterium
TCAACCCTCCCCTTGCCGCCTCCGCCGCTGAGCGACGGTCGTTGCCGGCAGGGTTAGACGCGGCCGGAAGGAGCGTCAACGCGGGCCGGCGCACTGTGGTTGTGCGCGGAGGCACCTTGGGCCGTGCGCGGGCGCACACGCTGAACCTGTTCGCGGGACTGAACGTGCCGTGACCCTGTGCCGCGCGCCACTCGCGGGCGGCGGACCGGGGGTCTATAAGAAATGTCAGCGCCCCCTCGCGGGCGAACCAAGAACGAGCGCATCATGCCCCTCTCCAAGCCCCGCCTGCATGCCGTTTCCGAAGCCGAGGCCGCCGCCAGCCGGCTGGGTCTCGTCCACCGCCCCCGGCGGAACCGGAAGACGGACTGGGCGCGCCGGCTGGTGCGCGAGGCGACGCTGACGGTGGACGATTTGATCTGGCCGATCTTCGTCATGAACGGGCAGGCCACCCGCACCCCCATCCCCTCCATGCCCGGCGTCGAGCGCCTGACGGTGGACGAGGCGGTGCGCGCGGCGGAGAGCGCGGCGAAACTGAAGATCCCGGCCCTCGCCATCTTCCCCTATATCGACCCCGCCCGCCGCGACCCCACCGGCAGCGAGGCGCTGAACGACAACAACCTCGTCTGCCAGACCCTGCGCGCCATCAAGGCGGAGATTCCGCACATCGGCCTCATCACCGACGTGGCGCTCGACCCCTTCACCAGCCACGGCCATGACGGCCTCTTGGAGGATGGCCGCATCCTCAATGACGAGACGGTGGAACTCCTCGTGCGTCAGGCGCTGGTGCAGGCCGAGGCCGGCGCCGATGTCATCGCCCCGTCCGACATGATGGACGGCCGCGTCGGCGCGATCCGCGCCGGGCTCGACGCCAACGGCTTCGAGGACGTGCAGATCATGTCCTATGCGGCGAAATACGCCTCCGCCTTCTACGGCCCGTTCCGCGACGCCATCGGCACCGCCAAGACCCTCTCGGGCGACAAGCGCACCTACCAGATGGACCCGGGCAACGGGCTGGAGGCCATCCGCGAGGCCGCCCTCGATGTGGAGGAAGGCGCGGACATGCTGATGGTGAAGCCCGGCCTGCCCTATCTCGACATCGTGTGGCGGCTGAAGGAGGCGTTCGGCCTGCCCACCTTCGCCTATCAGGTGTCCGGCGAGTACGCGATGATCGAGGGCGCCATCCGCAACGGCTGGGTGGACGGGGACCGCATCGTCCCGGAGAGCCTGCTCGCCTTCAAGCGCGCCGGCGCCGACGGCATCCTCACCTATTTCGCCCCGCGCGTGGCGGAAAAGCTCGCCCGCGAAGCCTGACGGCGGCGGCGCGCCGCAGCCATGCCCCGCCCGGTGCGCGTCTCCCGCCGCGTCGTCCTCACTGCACTCATCGGCCTGACACTCCTCCTCACTGGCTGCGGCTCGGTGATCGATTCCGACCAGGCCCGGCTCTGCCGGGCGGCGGCGGTCGCCATGCATGACGACGACACCGAGATCGTCGAGACGCAGCTGGCGCCGCTGCACAACGATCCCGCTGCGCTGCGCTACACCTATCGCTCCCGCTCTCCACTCGGCAGCGCGCCGCATGAGGTGATCTGCCGTTTCGCGGCGCAGACCGGAGCCGCCCGTTTCGACCTCGTGGCCCTCGTCGCCGACGGGCGCCCGCTCGGCGAGGCGAGGCTCTACATCCTCAAGCGCTGGTGGCTGGAAGACAGCCGGAGCGAGGCCGGGGTCCGACCGCTGGCCCGGCTGGGCCCCCGCGGCGCGTACTGGCTGCAGCAGGCTGTGGGCGGCCTCGTGCTGATGGGCGTCTACGGGCTCGTCGCCGCCGGATTCGCGTTGGTGCACGGGCTGTTCGGCCGGATCAACCTTGCCTTCGGCGAGATCGCCGTCGCCGGTGGGGTCTATATGCTGATCGCGTTCAGCCTTGCGGGAGCGATGGGACGCATCGGCCCGGCGGGGCTGGCCACGGCGCTCGTCGCCGGGGTCGCGGGCGCGGCGCTGCTGAGCTGGGCCGTCGGGCGCACGGTGATCGTGCCGATCCTCGCCCGCGCCCGCTCGCCCCAGCCCGTGCTGATCGCCACGCTTGCGGTCGCCATCGTCCTGACGGAGCTTTTCCGCCTCACCTCCACCGCGCGCGAGAACTGGCTGCCGGCGCTGTTCAACCGGCCGATCTATCTGGCGGGCGAAGCGGGTTTCATCGCCACCGTGACGCCGGCCCAGCTCCTCGCGGCCGGCCTGACACTGAGCGGCATTTCCCTGCTTCTCGGTCTCATCCGCCTCACTGGCTACGGCCGCGCCTGGCGCGCGCACGCCGACGACCCGCTGATGGCGGCGCTGATCGGCGTGCGCGTGCCACGTCTCGTGGGCGCCACTTTTGCGCTGGCAGGGGGCTGTGCGGGACTTGCGGGAGTGGCGCTGGTCGTGGCCTATGGAACGATTACCCCCGGCGATGGGCTGTCGATGACGCTCAAAGCCTTGATTTCGGCAATTATTGGCGGCATTGGCTCCGTGCCGGGCGCGCTGCTGGGCGCCGCTCTCGTCGCCGGCGTCGAAATCGTGTGGTCGTCCGCCTTCGATATCGCGTATCGCGATGTGGTGATCTATTCCCTTCTGGCGGCCGTTCTTCTTCTGCGGCCGGGAGGCCTTCTCCAGCGTGCGGCAGCTTCGCCGCGAGAATTCTGAGTGGTTCGATGACCTTGCCCGTAACCCCTGCCGATGTCGCCGCCGCACGCAAGCTGCTGGACGGCGCGGTGCTGCGCACGCCTACCCTGCCGGCGCCGCGCCTTTCGGCGATTACGGGCGCGCATGTCTATGTGAAATACGAGAACCTGCAGGTCACTGCGAGCTTCAAGGAGCGCGGGGCGCTGGTGAAGCTCTCCAGCCTCTCGCCACAGGAGCGCGCGGCCGGCGTCGTCGCCATGTCGGCTGGCAATCATGCGCAGGCCGTGGCCTACCATGCGGCGCGGCTCGGCATCCGTGCCACCATCGTGATGCCGAAGCATACGCCGATCGTAAAGGTCGCCGCCACCGAGGCGCATGGCGCGCGGGTCGTGCTACATGGCGAGTCGGTGGGCGACGCGTCGGAGGAGGCCGACCGCATCGCCCATGCCGAGCATCTCGTCTGGGTCCATCCCTATGATGACCCTCATGTGATCGCCGGCCAGGGCTCCATCGCCGCCGAGATGCTGGAGGACGCGCCGGACCTCGACGCGCTGCTGGTTCCGGTCGGCGGCGGCGGCATGATCTCCGGCATCGCGGTGGCGGCGCGCGACATGCGACCGGACATCGAAATCATCGGCGTCGAGACGCGGCTTTATCCCTCCATGTGGAACGCGCTGCACCAGCAGTCCCTCCCGTGCGAGGGCGCGACGCTGGCGGAAGGCATCGCGGTGAAGCAGGCCGGCACGCTGACGCGCGAACTCGTCTCGGCGCTGGTGTCGGACGTCGTGCTGGTGGGCGAGCCCACCATCGAGCGGGCGGTGAATCTGTTCCTGACCCAGCAGAAGACGCTGGCCGAAGGCGCTGGCGCAGCCGGCCTCGCCGCGCTGCTCGCCGATCCCGACCGTTACCGCGGCCGCAAGGTCGGGTTGGTGGTGTCGGGCGGCAATATCGACCCGCGCATCGTCGCCTCCATCATGATGCGTGAACTGGAACGTGAGGAGCGGATCGTCTCCTTCCGCTTCTCCATGCTCGACCGGCCGGGAGAGTTGGGCATCATCGCCAGCCTGCTCGGCGGCCTCGGTGCGAACATTCTCGAAGTGGAGCACAAGCGTCATTTCCTCGACGTGCACGCCAAGGGCGCCCGGCTCGACGTGACGGTGGAAACCCGCGACCGCGCCCATGCCGACGAGGTGTATCGCGCGCTGATCGAGAACGGCATGGACGTGGTGCGGGTCGACTGGCAGTCCGCCAGCTGACAACGGGCGGCGCGCGGTGCCCTTGCCGCCTGCGCGAAGGCGCCCCACCTGACGATCCGGGAGGAGTCCGGCATGTTCGATACCAGCGACGGGGCGATGAAGCCCTATGCCTTCGATCCGCTCGTCGAACCGGAATATTTCCGCGGCGTGCTCGGACGGCGTTTCATTGCCTTCATCATTGACACGGTGCTCATCTGCGTGCCGGTCGGCATCGCGGCGCTGCTGATCTTCGTGTTCGGCTTCCTCACCTTCGGCCTCGGCTGGTTCCTGTTCAGCCTGCTCGGGCCGGGCTATGTGGTCTGGGCGCTGGTCTATGTCGGGCTCACCCTCGGCGGGCCGCGCTCCGCCACCATCGGCATGCGGGCCATGGGAATCGAGATGCGGCTGTGGCACGGCGCCCCGATGACGCCCCTCTTGGCGGTGGTCAGCCTCGTGCTGTTCTGGGTATCGGTGAGCGTGTTCACGCCCTTTGTCACCGTCATCGGGCTTCTCAACCGCCGCAAGCGGCTGGCGCACGACTTCATCATCGGGACCGTCGTCACCAATAATGACGAGCGGGCCGGCGAACTGCGCGGCTATCGCTGACATTTGCGCCGGGGAGCGAAGGCAGGCTTTGACGTCGCGCCCGCGCCGCGCGATCCTTGGCGCCTTCGCAACGTGAACCTGCCGTGACCGAACATTCGCGCGACACACCGCAGTTCTACCTGACCGCTCCCTCGCCCTGCCCCTATCTGCCGGGGCGGTCGGAGCGGAAGGTCTTCACGCATCTGGTGGGCGAGCGCGCCACCCAGCTCAACGACGTGCTAACCCATGGCGGTTTCCGGCGCAGCCAGTCGATCGCCTATCGGCCTGCCTGCGAACAGTGCCGCGCCTGCGTTTCGGTGCGCGTCTGCGTCGACGATTTCCGTGAGACCCGCAGTTTCCGCCGCGTGCGTCAGGCCAATGCCGACCTCGTCGGCGACATCCGCGCCGCCATTCCCACCGCCGAGCAATATTCCTTGTTCCGCGGCTATCTCGACAGCCGGCACTCCGATGGCGGCATGGCCGACATGACGGTGCTGGACTACGCGATGATGGTGGAGGACAGCCATGTCCGCACCCGGCTGATCGAATACCGCCGCCACGGGCCGGCCACGGCGGTCAGCGGGCGCGGCCAAGGTGCGCTTTACGGCGTGGCGCTGACCGATGTGCTCGCGGACGGCCTGTCCATGGTCTATTCCTTCTACGATCCTGAAGAGAACGTCCGTTCGCTCGGCACCTACATGATCCTCGATCACATCGCCAAGGCGAAGGCCATGGGGCTGCCCTATGTCTATCTCGGCTATTGGGTCGAGGGGTCGGACAAGATGAACTACAAGCGCCGCTTCCTGCCGCAGGAGCGCCTTGCGCCGGCAGGCTGGCTGCGGGTGGAGGAATAGCCGCAGGTCGCCTTGTGACGGAACCGCGTCGTCGCTGCCGTGGCGTCATCGGTCTGTGACGTACCGGGACTAGCTGTCTGGAACGCTTCCAACCGGAGCGAGACAGATTGCCGGAGCCCCCCATGACCGACGACACGCTCGATCCCGTGCACGAATCGCCCTTCCGTACCAGCCTGCTCGAAGAGGCCGACGGCGCCGGCAGCAACCCGACGCTCAACCCGACCATGGGCGAGCTGATCTCGATCCGCTTCTCCCGTCGCGGGCTGCTGAAAGTCTCCCTCGCCGTGTCCGCCATTGCCGCCACGGTCGGGCCGGCGGCGTTGCTGACCGCCGAAAACGCGCGGGCTGCCGCGACAGGTGCCTCCGCGGCGAACGGCTCGGCGTTCAGCTTCGTCGAGGTTGAGGCCGGTGTCGATGAGACCCATCATGTCGCGGAAGGCTATGACGCCGAGGTGCTGCTGCGCTGGGGCGATCCGCTCTTCGCCGATTCTCCCGCCTTCGATCCGAAGAACCAGAGCGCCGAGGCCCAGCGCCGGCAGTTCGGCTATAATAACGACTATGTCGGCTTCATCCCGCTGGGCGGTTCGTCCGAGCACGGGTTGCTGGTGGTGAACCACGAATACACCAACGAGCATTTGATGTTCCCCGGCATCGTCAGCGTCGC
>JAEYTJ010000043.1 GCA_023434095.1 Pseudomonadota bacterium
GAGAAGGGCGACACGCTGGCGGTCTACATCAAGTCCATCGTTCCGCGCGGCCCGCAGCCGGTGGGCACCACGCTGATCATGCCGGATTTCGGCGGGCTGGTGCCGACCAAGGACACGGCGATGCTCAACGCGCCGCTGCCGATCAAGGTCAAGAAGCTCCACGTCGATGCCGAGAACGGCACCAAATGGAGCGACAAGATCACCCTGCCCTATGTGCCGTTCATCGGCACCATCGGCACCTCGCCGGAGATCGAGGCCATCACCTCGCTGCAGCCGGATTACTACGGCGGCAACATGGACCTGCCGGATGTCGGCGTCGGCGCGGTGATCTATCTCCCGGTCAACATTGCCGGCGGCCTGCTCTATCTCGGTGACTGCCACGCCACCCAGGGCGACGGTGAACTGTGCGGCGTGGCGCTTGAGCACCCGACCGTCACCACCATCCAGATCGACCTGATCAAGGGCTGGACCATCCACACGCCGCGCCTGGAGACGCAGGACTTCATCATGTCCATCGGCTCCACAAGGCCGATGGAGGACGCCACCCGCATGGCCTATCGCGACCTCATCCGCTGGATGGCGTCGGATTACGGCTTCGACGAGATCGAGGCCTACATGCTGCTCACCCAGTGCGGCCGCGTGCGGCTCGGCAACATGGTCGATCCCAAATACACGATGGGCGCCTCGATCCTGAAGTCCTACCTCACCGCCTGAGCGCCGCCGTACCCTCATGCCCGGCCGAAGGGCCGGGCATGATCGGTGCCTCCCCCGCCATTTCTGTTCCAACTCGACGTCATCCTGAGGTGCCCGGCACAGCCGGGCCTCGAAGGATGGAGGCTGCGTGCGCTCTGCGCGAACCTCCTTCGAGGCGCGCGCCGCACGCACCTCAGGATGACGGTCTTCTCAACCGAGCCCGGAGACCTGCCATGACCGCCACGCTGAAGGTCGCGACCGTCCAGTTCGAGCCGACCATGTTCGAGAAGGAGCGCAACATCGCCCGGCTGGAAGCGCTGGTGAGCGAGGCCGCCGGCGAGGGGGCGAAGCTCATCGTCACGCCGGAAATGGGCACGACCGGCTATTGCTGGTTCGACCGCGCGGAAGTCGCGCCCTTCGTCGAGGCAATCCCCGGCCCGACCACCGACCGCTTCCACGCCATCGCCCGCGCGCAGGACTGCTACATCGTCGTCGGCATGCCGGAGGTCGATCCGGACACCAGGCTCTATTACAATTCCGCCGTGCTCATCGGGCCGGAGGGCGTGGTCGGCACCCACCGCAAGACCCATCCCTATATCGCCGAGCCGAAATGGTCGGCGCCAGGCGACCGAGGGCACGCCGTGTTCGACACGCCCATCGGCCGCATCGCCCTGCTCGTGTGCATGGACATCCATTTCGTCGAGACCGCGCGCCTTGTCGGCCTCGCCGGTGCCGACATCATCTGCCACATCTCCAACTGGCTCGCCGAGCGCGCCCCCGCGCCCTACTGGATCACACGGGCGATGGAGAATTCCTGCTACCTCATCGAATCCAACCGCTGGGGGCTGGAGCGCACCGTGCAGTTCTCCGGCGGCAGCTGCGTCATCGGGCCGGACGGGTCCATCGAGGCGGTGATCGATACGGGCGACGGCGTCGCCTGCGTCGACATCGATCTGGAGCGCGCCCGCGCCCGCCGCATGCTCGGCGAGCCGGTGTTCGAGCAGCGCCGGCCGGAACTCTATATGGAGCTGCCCACCAACACCTTCACCTGGAACCCGCTCGACTTCTTCGCCCTGTACGGCCACCGCCCGCTGCCCAGGGGAAGGCGCTCGCAGGTGGCGGTGGCGCAGTTCGCCCCCACGGGCGACCTCAGCGCCAATCTCGACCGTATCGAAGAACTCGCCAAGGAGGCCCGCGCGGCCGGCGCCGAGCTCGTCGTCTTCCCCGAGCGCGCCGTCACCGGCCTCGATGCCCCCGCCGCCGTGCCGGTGGACGGCGAGGCGGTGGCCCGGCTCATCGCCATCGCCACCCGCCACGGCGTCCACCTCGCCGCCGGCCTCGCGGAGGAGGAGGGCGGCACGCTCTATAACAGCGCCGTGCTGGTCGGCCCGCAGGGGGTGATCGGGCGCTACCGCAAGACCCATCTCGACGCTTCCGACCACAATTGGGCGACGCCCGGCGACGAGTGGGGCGTGTTCGACACCAAATTCGGCCGTATCGGCCTGCTCATCGGCCATGACGCCACCTTCCCGGAAGCGGGGCGCGTGCTGGCGCTGCGCGGCTGCGATCTCGTGCTCTGCCCGGCGGCGCTGCGCGGGGCGCTCACCTCCGCCCATGCCGGCACGGCGATTTCCCAGAACTACCCGATCCCCACCGGCGCCGACCCGCATCACTGGCACCTGATGCGGGCGCGGGCGGGCGAGAACAATGTCCATCTCGCCTTCGCCAATGTGCTTGATGAGGCCGCCGGCTATGGCGGCAAGAGCGGCGTGTTCGGGCCTGACACGTTCGAATTCCCGCGCCGCGAGGCGATTCTGAGCGCCGGCGAAGGCGTGGCGGTGGCGGAAATCGACACCAGCAATCTCGACACGCCCTACCCGACCAATGTGGTGCGGCGGAAGGATCTGGTGACCATGCGCCAGCCGCATCACTACCTCCCGCTCATCGGCTGAACACGGCGAGTTCATCCACAAGCCACGCCGCCGCCCGGCGCGCGGCGTGGCCTTCGGCGTCCTGAGTGAATATGGTCGCGCCTCCCTTCACGCGATTTCCGTGTTCCGCATGACCGACAGCCTCGCCACCGCCACCGCCCGGCAGCTCGCGCAGAAAATCGCGCAAGAGATCGCGACAGAGATCGGCGCCCGCCCACAGCAGGCGGAAGCCGCCATCGCTCTGCTCGACGAAGGCGCGACCGTTCCCTTCATCGCCCGCTACCGCAAGGAAGTGACGGGCGGGCTGGACGACACGCAGCTGCGCCGGCTGGATGAGCGGCTGGTCTATCTGCGCGAGCTGGAATCCCGCCGCGCGGCGATCCTCGATTCCATCCGCCAGCAGGAAAAGCTGACCCCGGAGCTGGAAGCCGCGCTCGCCGCCGCCACCACCAAGGCGGAGCTGGAAGACATCTATCTCCCCTTCAAGCCCAAGCGCCGCAACCGGGCGGAAATCGCCCGCGAGCGCGGCCTCGGTCCGCTGGCCGACGCCATCCTCGCGGACCGCTCACTCGTGCCGGCGGAGCTGGCGGCCGGCTATGTCACGGAGGAGGTAGCGGATGTGAAGGCGGCGCTGGAAGGCGCGCGCGACATCCTCTCCGAGCAGTTCGCGCAGAATGCCGAGCTGATCGGCCGGCTGCGGGCCTATCTCCACGCCAACGCCTTCCTGCGCGCCAAGCTGGTGGAGGGCAAGCAGGAGGAAGGCGCCAAGTTCTCCGACTATTTCGACCATGTGGAACGCTGGTCCGGCGCGCCGAGCCACCGCGCGCTCGCCATGCTGCGCGGGCGCAATGAGGACGTGCTGGCGCTGGAGATCGAGGTCGACGCCGAGGACCCGCGCCCGATCAAGCCGGTGGTGCGGATGATCGCGGACGCCTACGCCATCGGCGAGAAGCTGCCCGGCGATGTCTGGCTGATGGAGGTCGCCGGCTGGACCTGGCGGGTCAAGCTCTCGCTGCACCTCTCCCTCGACCTGATGACCGAGCTGCGGGCCCGGGCGGAGAAGGAAGCCATCGACGTCTTCGCCCGCAACCTGAAAGACCTGCTGCTCGCCGCCCCCGCCGGCTCGCGCACCACAATGGGGCTCGATCCCGGCATCCGCACCGGCGTCAAGGTCGCGGTGGTCGCCGGCACCGGCAAGCTGGTGGCCACCTCCACCGTCTACCCGTTCCAGCCGAAGAACGATGTGCGCGGCACGCAGGCCGAGCTCGCCCGGCTCATCCGCGCGCATCATGTCGATCTCATCGCCATCGGCAACGGCACCGGCAGCCGCGAGACCGAAAAGCTGGTGGCAGACCTCCTCGCCGCCCTCCCCGCTTCCGCCGCCGGCACCAAGCCGCTGAAGGTGGTGGTGTCGGAAGCCGGCGCCTCGGTCTATTCCGCCTCGGAACTGGCGGCGGCGGAATTCCCCGGCCTCGACGTGTCGCTGCGCGGCGCCGTCTCCATCGCCCGCCGGCTGCAGGACCCGCTCGCCGAACTCGTCAAGATCGACCCGAAGTCGATCGGCGTCGGCCAGTACCAGCACGATGTGGACCAGTACCACCTCGCCCGCGCCCTCGACGCGGTGGTGGAGGATGCGGTGAACGCGGTCGGCGTCGATCTCAACACCGCTTCCGCCTCGCTGTTGGCGCGCGTGTCGGGCCTCGGCACCTCGCTGGCCGAGGCCATCGTCGCCCATCGCGACGCCAACGGCCCCTTCGCCAGTCGCAAGCAGCTGAAGGACGTGTCGCGCCTAGGGCCGCGCACCTTCGAGCAATGCGCGGGATTTTTGCGCATTCGCGACGGCAACGAGCCGCTCGACGCCTCCGCCGTGCACCCGGAAGCTTATGGCGTGGCGCGCAAGATCGTCGCCGCCTGCGGGCGCGACCTGCGCAGCCTGATGGGCGACAGCGCCGCGCTCTCTGGCCTCAACCCCGCCGCCTTCGTCGACGAGCGCTTCGGCCTGCCCACCGTGCGCGACATCATCGCCGAACTGGACAAGCCCGGCCGCGACCCGCGCCCGGCCTTCAAGACCGCGACCTTCGCCGACGGCATCGACGACATGAAGGATTTGAAGCCCGGCATGGAGCTGGAAGGCACGGTGACCAATGTCGCCGCCTTCGGCGCCTTCGTGGATATCGGGGTGCATCAGGACGGGCTGGTCCACGTCTCCCAGCTCGCCGACCGCTTCGTGAAGGACGCGCATGAGGTGGTGAAGGTCGGCGATGTGGTGAAGGTGCGGGTGCTGGAGATCGACCTCAAGCGCAAGCGCATCTCGCTCTCCATGCGCCGCGATGCCGGCGCCGGCGGCGGCCGGCCGCAGGC